>NZ_CEWCAA010000015.1:0-38304 GCF_982429025.1 Enorma sp. | reverse complement strand
GGACTCCAATCCGGACACCTATGGGTGTCCAACTTTTTGTCCGAGCCCCCTCAGCAGTCGAAAAACGTACCAAAGTCGCCCGAAAACGAAATGAGTATCCAATTATCGCCCGAGAACGAGGATGCGCGCTGATTGTGCCAGAATACAGAGAGGGCGTCGAGTGTCGCCCGAAACAGAGCGCGAGGGTGAAGCTCAAGCAGAGCCCGAATCACTTGTTTCGCACATCAAGCCAAGTCTGAAGGAAAAGACTTGCGGCAACGCTATCTACCTTGCCGCGCATTTCGCGCTCCGAAAGCCCCTGTTCTCGCAGAATCCGCTTCGCTTCGCGTGAGGAGAGGCGTTCGTCTATGAACTCAAGGGGAAGGCCGGTTGCGCGCGCGATCTTCTCCGCCGCCTCTACGACACGCTGGGCTTGCGGGCCGTCCTCCCCCGCCAGGGTCTCAGGACGGCCGCAAACGAGCACATCAGGCTCGTAATCTTCGATGATATAGCGGAATGAGCGCGCGTTGCCGAGAACCTCCTGTGCGGGCAGGACCTTCACCGGCATGGCAAGAGTCCCCGTAGCATCAGACACGGCAATGCCAACGCGCGCTTCCCCGATGTCGAGTGCGAGCGCGATCATGGTCTACGCAGAAAGTGCGGCGCGCGCGGCTTCGAGCGCGGCGGGGATGCCGCTCGCGTCCTTACCGCCAGCCTGCGCCATCTGCGGGCGGCCGCCACCGCCACCACCCACGAGCGGAGCGATCTGCTTGATGATATCGCCAGACTTGAAGCCTGCCGCGACCGCTTCGTCTGTGGCACCGGCGAGGAGCGCCGGCTGGCCCTTGCTCGTCACCGTAGCAAGTACGCACGCGACCGGCTCATGAAGCTTCTGGCGAATGGTGTCCCACACGTTGCGGAGGTCTGCAGCCTCAAGGCCCTCAAGCTGTGCGACAACGAGCTTATAGGCACCAAGATCCTCTGCATGGGCGATGGCATCGTCGATGGCGTTGGAGCCGCCGCCGGTGAGCGCATTCTTGAGCTTCTGGCTGGTCTCGCGAAGCTCCTTCTGGAGCCCGGCAATACGGCCTGCCACCTCGTCAGGACGGCACTTGAGCTCGGATGCGGCGGCATCGAGCATGCGTGCGCGCTCCTCAAGATACGCGATGGCGCCCTCGCTCGTTACCGCTTCGATGCGGCGGACATTGGAGCCCGTCGAAGACTCGGAAACGATCTTGAAGAGACCGATCTCTGCCGTGTTTGCAGCATGGGTACCACCGCAGAGCTCGCGCGAGAACGGACGCTCCTCGGCGCCGACCGAAACCACGCGGACAACGTCGCCGTATTTCTCGCCGAAAAGCGCCACAGCACCGGCGGCCTTGGCCTCGTCGATAGCCATCACACGGGTCACAACGGGCTTGGCAGCGAAGATCTGGTCGTTCACGAGGCGCTCGATCTGTGCAAGCTGCTCGGAAGACAGCGCCTCGAAGTGCGTGAAGTCAAAGCGCAGGTGCTCGGGAGCAACGAGCGATCCTGCCTGGTTCACATGGTCGCCAAGTACGTTCTTAAGGGCGGCGTCGAGCAGGTGCGTCGCGGTGTGGTTACGGCGCAGGAGCGCACGACGATGATGGTCGACCGCAGCGTTCACGATGGCGCCTTCCGCAAGCTCTCCCTCCTCTACGATCGCGCTGTGCGCATACAGGCCGTTGTGAGCCTTGGTGTCACCCACGGAGAGGCACACGCCCTCGGCCGACAGCACGCCCGCATCGCCCATCTGCCCGCCCATCTCGGCATAAAACGGGGTGCGATCGAGCACGACCTCGACCTTCTGACCAACGCCGGCATGAGCTACGCGCTCGCCGTCAACGACAAGCGCAAGCACCTTGGCACCCTCAAGCTCTTCATCCTCGTATCCAGCGAACTCGGTTGCGGAAACGGAATCCGAGAGCTCCGTCCAAACATCGTTGAACGAACCCCAGGCATCGCCCTTCACGTTTGCGCGGGCGCGCTCACGCTGCGCCTCCATCTCGCGGTTGAAGCCGTCGATGTCAACGGCATGGCCCGCGCCCTCGGCGATCTCAACGGTGAGGTCGATCGGAAAGCCGAAGGTATCGTGCAGCTTGAAGGCAGTGGCACCATCGAGCACGGCGCCGTCTGCAAGGCCGTCGAGCGCCTCGTCGAGGTAGACGCGGCCGGTGTCGAGCGTGCCCGAGAAGCGCTCCTCCTCCGCATCGACGATACCCTTGACAAGGGCAACGTTCTTGAGGAGCTCAGGGTAGGCGTCACCCATGGCCTCGTTCACGGCATCGATGAACCGGCCAAGGAAGGCGCCCTCGATACCGATAAGGCGACCATGGAAGACCGCGCGACGGAGGAGGCGGCGGAGCACGTAACCGCGTCCCTCGTTGCCGGGCAGGATGCCGTCGGAGATCATGAAGTCGACAGAGCGAGCATGGTCCGCGATGATACGGAGGCTCCGGCTCGGGCCATCGTAATCGTCGGCGACATACGAGACACCAGAGATTTCCTCGCCAAGGGCAATGAGGCCGCGCATGAGGTCCCCATCGTAGAACGAGCTCTTGTGCTGCATGATGGCCGCCATGCGCTCGAGGCCCATACCCGTATCGAGGTTGCGGTGCGGGAGCTCCGGCATAGAGCCGTCCTCCTGGCGATCGTACTGCGTAAAGACAAGGTTCCAGAACTCAAGGAAACGGTCGCAATCGCAACCGGGGTGGCAATCCGGGCTGCCACAGCCGACCTCCTCGCCCTGGTCGAAGTAAATCTCGGAGCAAGGACCGCACGGGCCGGTGGGGCCTGCCGCCCAGAAGTTATCGTCCTCACCGAGGCGGCTGATGTGATCCTCGGCGACCCCGAGCTTGCGCCAGATCTCGAAGGCCTCGTCGTCCTCGGTGAACACGGTGAAGTACAGCCGCTCGATGGGAAGCTTGAACACCTGCGTAGAGAGCTCGAGCGCCCAGGCGCAGGCCTGCTCCTTCGACACGCCGCCAAAGGAGAAGTTGCCGAGCATCTCGAAGAAGCTGGCATGACGGCCGTCGGAACCGATGATGTCGATGTCGTTCGTGCGAACGCACTTCTGGCACGACGTCGCGCCGATCTCGCGCATGGTCTTTTTGCCCTGGTAATACTCCTTGAACTGGTTCATGCCAGCGTTCGCGAGCAGGAGCGAAGGGTCATCCGGCACGAGCGACGAGCTGGGATACAGCTTGCAGCCACGCTCCTCAAAGAACGAGAGGAACGCGGAGCGAATCTCAGCGGTGGTCATCGAAGGAAAATCTGCAGCCATTGCGGTATCTCCTTGAACATCAGCAAATCTCAAACGCACAAAGTATATATGAAACAAGCGGCGAGCGGGTGCGCGCGGCTCGTCTGCGCTGCAAAATCAGGCCACCGAACACACTCGAGGCTCGAGTCGGAAGGTTATTTTAGATCCGTCGAGTAGTCGCACTCCTCAAATTCACACGACCTGCGGTTTTGTGAATGAATTTAGGCCGACTACTAAGCGGGTCGCCAAAAACTTTCCGATTCGAGCTCTGAACTGTTCGAGGCTTGGCGAATGCAGCCCCAAACTCGACTCATGCAATCGCCTAAGGAAGGATGCGGGAGCAAGGGTGGGATTGCATCACTTATCGCTAGGACGATGAAGGAAGGTGAGCTTGCTCCATGGGTTCTCAAGCTCAGCAGGGCGCGGAACAGCCTCGCCCGTGGGCGCAACATCGTCGCTGATGAGCTCCGACTCCGCGACGAAGCTGTCGTCGCCGAGCGCATCGAACGCCGGAACCGGGGCACCGTCCGCGTCGCGGTACGGGGTTCCCTGGAAGATGGCGCCATCGTAGGAAACGAGCGCTCGGCCCGTCTCCTTCTCGAAGTAGAACACGAAAAGCCCCTTGAGCGCGGCGCACAGCGGAATGGCGATGACCATGCCGAGCGGTCCCATGAGCGTGGAGCCAACCACGAGCGCAGCAAGGTTCATGGCAGGATGAATCTTGACCGAGCTCTGCATAACCTTCGGGCTGATGACGTTGTCGGTAACGTTTTGAGCAACCATGGTGATCACGAGGGTCCAGATGGCAAGCACCGGACCATAGAAGACCGCGAGGAGCGTTGCCGCAAACGAAGAGATCCAAGAGCCGAGTACGGGAACGAGATGCATGACGCCGGTGAGAACGCCCATGAGCGCCGCATACGGATGCCCCACGATCGCAAGGCCGACGAAGGCGAGCACGCCGTTCACAAACGATGTGATCACCATGCTGCGCATATAGCCGCCGACGGAACGCGAGAGGATCGCGACCATAAACCGGTAGCTGGTCTCACGCTCCCCTCCCACGATGATGCCGATCTCGCGGTGGATGCGCGGATAATCGAGCGCAAGCCAGTACGCGAGAACGATCCCAAGAAAGACGATAAAGAGCTGCGAGGTAAAGGACGATATGAAGGGGAAGATGCCCGCACCAAGGCCACTCGCCAGCTGAGTTATATACGTAGAGGCCACATCTGCGATCGAGCGAAGCGCCTCATCGAACTGGCTTGCCCACGACGACTGCGAAAGCGCCTCGAAATCCCGAGATACCTGGATCGCCCAATCGCCGAGACCGCGCAGTTGCTGCGGAAGCCGGGAGAGAACTTCCATGATCTGCTCGGCGAAAACCGGCCCGATCACCATGAGAACGCAGAGTATGACTGCAACGACGGCGACAAGGCCTATGAGCGCGCCCACCGAGCGCGGAACACCCTTGTGCTCAAGGGCGTTCACGATCGGCGACTCGATGAACGCGATGAGCGAGCCCACCGCAAGGAACTCGATCACCGGGGCGAGGACGCCCATCACGTTCAGAATCGCGACACCGATGATGATGGCGCCGACCACTGACCACACGCGGAGCGCGATGAGGCGGGCGCCGGGAAGCTTAGCCTCCGCTGCCTCGTTCTTGTTAGCCTGTTTCGTCATCATTGCCGCGCCATCACGCCATCTGGGTCGATCTTATCCTGGATCTTCTTAAGGGTGCGACGAAGCAGACGAGAAACCTGCACCTGGGAGATGCCGAGCTGCTCGGCGATCTCGATCTGCGTCATGCCCTTCAGGAACCGCAGCTCGATTACCTCGCGCTCGCGTGGCGAGAACCCCTTGAGCGCCTCCTCGATGACCAGGCGATCATCGGTGAAAGCGAGCTCATTGTCTTCGCTGCCATAGCGATCGATCACCGATGGGGCATCGTCGTTCTCAGAGCTGCCCGTGCCCTCGAGCGGAACGGAGCTGTACGCACTCGAAGACTCCATGGCCTCGAGCACCTCGTCTACCGACGCGTCAAGGTAATCGGCGATCTCCTGGATGGTAGGCGAACGCTGGAACTGGGTGGTCAAGGTATCAGTAGCCTGGTTGACCTTGGCGGAGAGCTCCTGCAGACGGCGCGGAACGCGCACGCTCCAGCCCTTGTCGCGGAAGTGGCGCTTGATCTCGCCCAGGATGGTGGGGGTCGCATAGGTGGTGAACTCGAGCCCGCGGTCGGGATCGAATCGGTCTATCGCCTTAAGAAGGCCAAGATAGCCAACCTGAACTAGGTCGTCCAAGGGTTCGCCGCGGTTCTTAAATTTGTTCGCGAGGAAGCGCACGAGGTTGAGATGGGACATAACCAGCTGTTCACGCGCCTCCATGTCGCCATCTTCCTTATAGCGACGGAAGAGCTCGCGCGTCTTTTGCTTGTCCCAAGCCGATTTACTCGACGAGGTCTTTTCTGTCATATCAGACATCCGCCTTGAGTTCGAGATGGAGTCGTGCGGGAGCGTCGGTCTTCTCGTATGCGTCGCAAACCGCCGTAAGGATAAGGCCTGCATAGGCCGCGGGGCTATCGGGTTCAGGATCGGCGACGGCGCCCTCGCCAAGATCGACGTCGAGAGCAACATGCTCGTCGTCGACGGTGAAGGTGAGCGAGACGCACTCCCCGGCATCGACCGAGCAAGCGAAGATGAACGCTTCCTCGGCGGCCATGCGCAGATCCTCCACGCGGTCGACCGACATCGACGAAAGGGCAGCCACGTTGGCAGCCGTCATACGAACGAGCCGCGCCAACCGCGGGTCGGCAGCGACCGTAAGAACGATGGGATCGAGTGCCTGGGTCTTAGTCATTGGTGGAATCTCCCTGGTTCGAAGGGACGGAATCGGCAGCAGCGGTCTCTGCTTCTGTAGGAGCAGCGGAGGACGGCTCGGAGTCGTAGGTGTAGTAGCGCGGCGCGGGTGCGGGCGCCTCAGCGGGAGCATCCTCAGGGGCGCTCGTCGAAACCGCCTCGCGAGAGGAATCCGACCCCTCGTTGAGCGCGCGCTCGGGATCGAGCGAGCCGGGTTTGAACTTCCCGAGCAACTTCTGGACCGCCTCCGATGCCGAGTCGGCGACGCCCGAGACAGCATTGCCGGCATTCGCCGCGGCGCCCGTTACCGTAGAGACATCGCGCACGACGGCCTCAACCTCGATAAGGTTCGATGTCAACGCGTCGACCGCAACGTTCGCAGACTTGAGCAGCGGCTCGACCTGCGTGAGCGCAGGCTGCAGCTCGTCGATGGCGCCATCGAGCTTAGCAACGACCGGACGGGTCTCGGCAAGCATGTCGTTCACCTCGCCCATGGTCTTGTCGAGCGAGTCGACCGTAGTCCGCGCGCGGCGGATGGTGAGAGCGAACTCGATCACCGCCCAGATTCCAGCGATGACAAGTAGAACGAGTAGGATATGGAGGGGATCCATTGAGCCTCCTTGAGCTGGTCAGAAACACATATGTGTTGATTCTACCCCATCGCATGACGTTCTTACCCCCTACGCGTTGTTGCCACAAACGCGCGCGGAAAACTACGCCTGCCCGACACCACCCCTCGAGCAGGGCCCCTGCTCGAACCGGTACTGCTCCCAGCCACGCCCATCGGGGCTCCAGAAGCAGCCATGCTCCAAACCGTCGGGAAGATAGCGCTGCTCCACCCAGCCCTCAGGATAGTTATGCGGATAAAGGTACTCTCCGTATTCATCTGAACCGGGCCGATGCCTGTCGCGCAGATAGCTCGGCACCTCGCGCTGCCCACTCGTCCGAACGTCTGCAAGCGCCGCGTCGATCGCCGCCTCCGCAGCATTCGACTTGGGTGCAAGCGCGTTATAGATGGCTGCCTGCGCAAGATTAATGCGGCACTCGGGGTATCCGATCACCTCCGCGGCCTTGAACGCGGCTTCGGCAACAAGGAGCGCCTGGGGATCGGCATTCCCGATATCCTCTGAAGCGGCGATCATGATGCGCCGAGCGATAAACTTCGGGTCTTCGCCGGCATCGATCATGCGAGCGAGCCAATACACCGCGGCATCCGGGTCGCTGCCGCGCATCGACTTGATGAACGCGGAGATGATGTCGTAGTGCATATCGCCGTTCTTATCGTATGAGAGCCCGCGGCGAGGGTTAGCCATCTGAACATCCTCGATCGTGATGACGTACGCCTCTCCCTCGGCAGGCTCCGGCGTGCCCTCGGTATCTGGCCGCGTTACGGCAATCTCACTCGCAAGCTCAAGGGTGGTGAGCGCAGAGCGGGCATCGCCCGCGGCAAGCGTACATATTGCAGAAACGACCTCATCCGACGCCTCGAAGCGGCGATCGAGCCCCTCAGGGGCAGTGAGTGCCCGGCGCACGAGCACGGCTATGTCGTCGTCTGTAAGGTGCTCAAGCTCAACGACGCGAGAGCGCGAAAGCAAGGCGGCGTTTACCTCGAAGTACGGGTTTTCGGTCGTAGCTCCAATGAGCACGACGGTACGGTTTTCAACTGCATGGAGCAGCGCATCTTGCTGGGAACGGCTGAAGCGGTGAATCTCGTCGATGAACAGGATGGTGCGGCGGTCGAACGCCATGAGCCTGCGCTCGGCCTCATCGATCTCGCGGCGAAGATCCTTGACCGAACCAGTGACCGCAGAGACCTCGACGAACTCGCTGCGCGTATGCGATGCGATGATATGCGCGAGCGTGGTCTTACCCGTGCCGGCAGGCCCATAGAGAATTACGCTGGAAAGCACGTCGTGCTCAATGGCGGAACGGAGCCATGAACCGGGTCCCACCGCCTTTCGCTGGCCCACGTATTCGTCGAGCGTGCTCGGGCGCATGCGCACGGCAAGCGGAGCGTTCTTGAGCTTCTTCTCCTTCTCAACCTGCTTGAAGAGGGTTTCCATGGTATCCAATCTATGCCTCGGGTGCGTGCTGACCTACGGGCTCATTGATATAGGTGCGTTTAGGGAAGTGAATCTGGGGGAAGAACTTGCTCGCAAGCTCGGCAAAATAGCCATCGGTCATGCTCGCGATGTAATCGACCACCGTCTGCTCGGGGTCGCTTTGCCAATCGTAGGTACGGCCATAATGCGCGAGCTGCTCCTCGATGCGCATGATATGGTGGCGGAAGATAAAGCTCGATTCGTCGCGCTTATTGAGGTCATCGAGGCAGCGCTCGTACATGAGCTCAAAGGCACGTGCGAGAACCTCAGCACGCTCCCCTTCGATCCCGCTGGATCGATAGATCTTGGCATAGTTTTCCGCTTTGGCGCGGCGAATCTCCGCAAAGAGCTCCTCGCTCATCTCGATACGGTCCTTGCCGTAGCTGTGCTCGATGATGTCGGCCGACGCATGCGTCAAGATCCACGAGTTGTACGCACCGCCCAGGCCATCTTCGAACGCGTCGCCGGTGAGCAGGCCCGCCTCTATGGCATCTTGGCGGTCGCGACCAACGTAGGCGATGATGTCCGAGATGCGCACCACGCAGCCCTCGAGCGTCGTCGGCCTCAGGTGTCCGATGACCGCACCGCCGCCCGAAACGCATTCATCCACCACGCGGTCGAACTCACCGAATGAGGAAAGGCCCGAAAGCTCAAACACGCGCTGCTCGTACTCGCCGTTATGGCAGAGCGCACCGTCGAGCGTCTGAAGCGAGATGTTGCGCCCGTAGAGTTTGTCGAGCACACGGACAGAGTGCACGTTATGGAAGAACCAGCGACCTGTGCGCTCATGGAAGACGTCATTCAAGCAGCGCTCGCCCGCATGCCCGAACGGGGTGTGCCCCAAATCGTGCCCGAGGCCGATTGCCTCGATAAGATCGCAGTTCAAACCGAGCGCAAAGCCGATATCACGTGCGATGCGCGCCACGAGCTGCACATGGAGCCCGCGGCGTGAAAGGTCGTCGTTACTTCTAAAGCTGAATACCTGCGTCTTGCCCGCATAGCGGTTGTAGGCGGGCATATGGAGAATCTTCTCGACATCGCGAACAAAGGCGGGCCGCCAGATGCTCGAGCGGTCAGCGGGGCGCTCCTCGCGGCGAAGAGCATCCTCGTCGGAGGCGCGATAGGGATTTTTCCATCCCCGAGCGCGGTCATCGGACATGCGCTCGATGAGTTCATCGGAAAGCACATCGGGAATGGCATCCATGCGGGCGCGAACCTGTTCGCGCGCCAACGGTTCCTGCATGACCGTCCTCCTTACCAGCATGAGTTGGTCATCCACTATCGTATCATCGCACATCGACAGGACACGAACAAGGGTTCGCTAACCAAATGAGGGGAGAAAGCCAAGGCAGATGAACGCGACGGCAAGAAACGGCAGGAGCGGAAGAGCCGGGCGATGCACGGCGATACCGGTAATCGCAAGGCAGATAAGGGCGAGTGCGTAAGATATCACGCCTCGAACCGGATCGGCAAGCACAAGGGAGAACAGCGCCTTGATATCGCCCATTCCCTGCCCTGCCGCGCCGCGACGGGTTCGCCAAAACAATTCAAAGGCCAAGAGCATGCCGCATATGGCAAAGGCGGCGAGCGCATTGAGAGCAAGCGCGTTCACGCCACCCGATGCAAGCGCTGCGATGGCGGAGGCAGCAGCGAGCAATACGGCGAGCACGTTCGGAAGCCGGCGTTCGCGTGCATCGATCGCCCCCGCAAGCAGCAAGAGCGCATTCAGTACCGCGAAGGCAACCGATCGGGCGATCACTCCTCTACCACCAGACATCCCATATTCAAACGTCCAGCGAACTCCCCGATCACCGCAGACTGGCCGCATCGCGTGAACACGCCGGCAAATTGGCTCCGGAAGAGGAAGAGCCCCTCCATGTTCATATAGGGCTCGAACGGCCGGCCGATACCGGCTGCCCCGCCCTCAACGTTCAAGGTCGCATACGGCGTCACATACTCTTGAACTGTGCCACGGGTCTGCGCCATCTGGGCGAGAACCTCGGCCCATTCCTCGTCGGTGCAATCTTGGCCGGCACGCACGCCAAGGCTGTTGTAGCCGTCACGGGGCTTGGCGATCCAACGCGTGCGGTCCGCAAATCGGGTAAGGTCGCTCTGGCTATCGAGCATATAGGTAGCAGGCACGTGCTCGCGAACGAAGGCAAGCTCCTCCTCGTTGAGCACCTGTCGCGCCGCCGGGCTATGGAGCACGGCGAACACCGTCTTGGTCGCACAGGGCCACGTCCTAAATCCACCCACGATGGGAACGGCGCCATCGGCGGCACAGGCCATGAACGCATCGGCACCCGGGCAGGGCTTCTCCAGCATCTCGGAGATAACGACGCGCCTCCATACGCAGTCGATAGGACCCAAGGCATCGGAGAGCACACCGTCCTCATAACGAAGGTCGCGGATGTCCGCAAAGCGCAGGCGCGCACCGTGCTCGGCGAACACGCGAGCAAATTCATCGATCTCCTCACGGGCGATGCTCTCGGCATAATCGACGGCAACCACCTCGGGAACGGCGGCTTTCCCACCCGCTTCGCGGTAGCAGTCAAGCACGGCGGAAGCGCATGCACCGTAAATGTCGAACGTAGAGACCGCGTGGCGCGATGCGAACGTCTTCCCCGTCTTAGTGAGCAGATTCGTCTTCGTGACCTCCTCGGTCACGAGCATGCCCGAAGAACCATCGGTGTTGAGCTCGCAGAACTTGAACGAGCCCGTTTCCTCGTCCAGAAAGATGTCAACGCGGGCGATGGGAATCTGCGTCCCGAAGGCGTTGGGCATGCAGGCGAGACGTTCGATGCGCGGATCGAGCTCGAACGCGGCGCGAAAGCCCTCGTCCTCTACGAAGCGAAGCGTCACCTTGTCCATGATGCGCCCCATGGTCTCAGCGATCCACGCAAGATATCCCAGGTCGCGGCGAGAGAACACCTTGGGAACAAAGCTCCATTGCACAGGGCCGCCATGATAGAGCGCGTTGGTGGTGAGCAGGTTGGCATCACCCGCCTCGTGAGACGAGGCATCACCTTCGAGTTCGCGGGCGATATCGATGTATTCGGCCTGGAGCGCGCAGCTGTCCAGGGGCGCCGGATGGTCGCATGAGGGAGCAATAGGCGTTGCCGTACGACCATGGATAAGGTTTTGCTGCTCCATTGGTGCTCCTTTCGATTACCACATCAAGCACGCGATGGCTCGGGTTCGCAAGACGCGCAAAACACCACGCCCCTGCAATAGCTTTGGCGCGCGGGCCCAGCTAGGTCATAAGCGGCTTAGCTCGCCTCGCCCACCACATCGTCCAAGGTGAGCGCGAGGCTATGAGGGGTGGGTACCCAGTCGACCTTGAGGAAGAGCGCGGCCACGATGAGCGGGATGTAGGTGAACATGAAGATGGGGAACGTAAAGAGGTTCAAGACGATGCGCCAACGCTGCGGGCAGTGGATATGCTTGTACTCAAAGACGGTGGTGAGCAGCCCCAGCACGAAATACGTCTGGTACAGGGTGAAAAGCGTCATGATGATCGACTCGAAACAGCTTTCGAGCTCGGCGTCGGTTGCAAGGAACCCATGGCTCAGCAGCCCTACGACGAGAAACGCACCGTTTGCAAGAATCGAGATGAGCGTTATGAGGTTGCCGGGCGCAACCGTCATGAGCATATCGTATGCGGCAAAATGGCGCCTGGTGAAAAGCGTCTTTACCAATCGTCCGCCATAGGTGAAGAACACCTGGTAGAACCCCTTGGTCCAGCGCATGCGCTGTTTCCATGACGCCGCGAAGGTAACCGGCTGCTCGTCAAAGAACTCAGCGGGCGCATAGGCGATGCGCACCCCATGGACGGCGCAGAACGTGGAAAATTGGATGTCTTCGGTAAGCGAATGGAACTGCCAACCGCGCATGCCCTCGACGATCTTGGAAGAGATAAGGTATCCGGACCCCGAAACCGCACAGGAGGTCCCGCAGATCATGCGTGCGTTGTTGAGGAAGCGTGCCTCGCGCAAAAACGCGGTAGCATACGCCGCCGAGATCCAGGAGCTGCCGAAGTTCTTAGAGTTGCGATAGCTCGTCACCGCCATATAACCCTGGTCAAAGGCATCATTCATGATGCGGGTGTATTCAGGGCTAATCAGGTTGTCTGCATCGAAGATGAAGAACCCTTCGTGCACGCCCGGGTATTCACGCAGAATTCGCTCGAACCCGTAATCCATAACCCAGCTCTTGCCCTTGCGCGCAAGGTCGTTGCGCTCGTAAACGATGGCGCCTGCCTCGCGGGCCGCACGGGCGGTTTCGTCTGTGCAGGCATCGGCCACCACGAAGACATCGATGAGCTCCTGCGGGTAGTCTTGCTGCTTGATGGAGCGAACGAGGTTGGCGATGACCGCCTCCTCGTTATGGGCAGCGATGAAGTACGCATAATGATGGAGTGTCTTGGCCTTGGGATAGCGATATTCGCCCTTCACGATGCCGATGAAGAAGAAGACGATCTGGTAGAAAAAGATGACCCCAAACAGCACCATGACGATCAGGTTGAACTTCACGATGGGCGTAGCGCTGAGAAACGCGCCGACGGGGTCGTTAAGGAGGAATTGAAGCACGGCATTCTCCATGGTCGCAATGCATACGTGTTGTTAGTCTAGTCGAGCGCCCACCACTGGTAAGCCCATCTCAAGGCATCTACACAGACATGCCAACGAGCGCCCCTCCCAAAATGAATCGCAGAAATGAATCGCAGACACCGGGTGTTGGCGATTCAGAAATGAATCGCAGACACCGGGTGTTGGCGATTCACGGAGTGTCACCACTCCAGAAGCTGCGGGATGATCTCTTCGCCCGCCGGTGTTCGACCGATCGAAAGCGGCTCAATATCCTCGAGCACCGCAGCGAGGTCCCAGGGAAGCGTGTCGCGACACTCGATGGTCTCCCCTGTTACCGGGTGCGTGAACGCAACACGCCAAGAGTGAAGGAACTGCCTTGCGAGACCGCGATCGGCGCGCTCAGCCCCCTTCCCCTTGCCATAGAGAGGGTCTCCAACGAGCGGATGGTTGATATGCCGCATATGGACGCGAATCTGGTGCGTACGGCCGGTATAGAGATGGCATTCGACGAGCGTGTAGCCGTCATCGGTACGGCTAGCTTCGAAGCGCTCAAGAACCTTGAACGTGGTGATCGCCTGGCGCGCGAACGGATCGTCCGAGACCGCCATCTTCACCCGGTCGCGCGTCGAACGGGCAATCCCCGTGCTGATGGTGCCCTCATCGTGCGCGATATAGCCGTGAACGAGCGCGATGTAGCGCCGGTCGAGGGTGCGCAGTCGGATGAGATCCTGAAGCGCGCGCTGGGTCTCATCGTCCTTCGCGGCAAGCATGAGCCCGGAGGTATCACGGTCAAGGCGATGCACGATGCCGGGGCGGTCCTCCCCTTGCAATGTCCCCAGATGCTCGAGACCGCAATGATACACGAGCGCGTTCGCGAGCGTGCCGTCCGCATGGCCGTGCGCCGGATGGCACACCAGGCCGCGCTGCTTAGATAAGACGATGAGGTACTCGTCTTCGAAGCGAATGTCGAGCGGAATGGGCTGTGGGATCACCGCACCGGAAAGCGCCTCCTCCTCGGGAAGCTCGACCGAGATGCGGTCGCCCGCCGCAACGGCATACTTCTTCGAAAGGCACACCTCACCGTTCACGGCGACGGCGCCAGCCTCCACAAGACGCGCGCACGCGGAGCGCGAAGGACACGAATCCTGAGCCCCTAGATAAGCATCGAGCCTTGTTCCGGCATCGGGTTCAGCTACAAGAATATGGAGGTCGCCCGGCATGGTTAACGCCCCTTCCGCCCGCTCTTGCGTGAGGCGCGGCGCCGTATAGCGCTATCGGCATGGGCGGTTCGCTCGGCTTCGGCGCGCTCCCGCGCAGCGAGGTTTGCGGGAGAGAGGAAAATGAAACCGATCAGCGCGACGACGACGCCCACGGTGATGCCGATATCGGCGATGTTAAAAACGGGGAAATCGATGAAAGCTGTAGCGATAAAATCGGTCACAACGCCATGGGCGACGCGGTCGATGGCGTTACCCACCGCTCCGCCGCACACAAGCGCCAGACCAACGACCTCCCAAGACGAGACGAGCGGAGCCCGCAAGAGGTAGATTAGCGACGCCATGACCATGATCACAGCGAGCGTGACGAAAACGAGGGTGTAGCCCTCCCCCAGCCCGAACGCAGCGCCTTCGTTATAGACGAGCTCGAAATTGAGAATTCCGGGGATTACCTGGACACCCACTGTGCCCGCAGGAGATAGCGCAACGCGCGCGACCGCCTTGGCGATCTGGTCGAAGCACGCAACCGTGACACCGACCACCAAAAGCACGCCGAGCCTCCACAGGAGCGGCGGCTTGAACTCTTTGACGTCCACACGCTTCTTTGCCACAACCAAACCTTCCAACTTGAGCCAGGTGTCCAGGCACCATCCGCCTCGTTCAACATGAGACACCGGTGCCTGGCACGTGAGACACTTGTGCCTGGCACAATTGTCTCATGCGGGGCAAGGCGACCAGCACCCTGCCCCGCGAATGTCCTATTCGAGCGCAGCGGCGCAGCGGGAGCAGATGTGCTCGTGCTCGCCATGCACGCCGGTGTCCTCGCGATAGTTCCAGCAGCGATCGCAGCGCTCGCCGCGGGCGGCTTCGACGGTGACGGTGATGCCGTCGTCCTCGGCATCTTCGTTCTCCATAAGCGCAACCTCTGAGACGATGAAGAACTCGGCGAGGTCGATGGCGCGCTCACCGGTAAGGAGCGCAAAGTCCGAAGACGGAACCGTAGCGGAGATGCGAACTTCCTGGCTCTTGGTGAAGGTGCCAGCCGTACGCGCATCCTCGAGCGCTTTGGTCACCGCGCCACGAAGGGTGAGGGCAGCGGTTAGGACCTCGGAATACTCATTGGCCTCTTCGACCGAGATGGGGGCCTGGTACCAATCGAGCATGGCTGCGTAGGTTTCACCACCGCGGCAGCCGGCGGGCGCATAGGCCATGACCTCGTCGCAGGTGAAGGCAAGGATGGGCTGGAGATCGCGCAGGAGCATGCTCAGCAGCTCGGCGAGCACCGTCTGAGCGCTGCGGCGCGCGAGCGAACCGGGCTTCTCGCAGTAGAGACGGTCCTTCAGCGCGTCGAGGTAGACATTCGAGAGCTCCGTGACCACGAAGTCGTAGAGCACGCGATAGGCGCGGTTGAACTCATAGCCCGCATAGGCTGCGTCGACCTCGGCCTGCACCTGCGTCAAACGCGCGACCATGAGCTGGTCGAGAGCGGTAAGGTCGGAGAAAGGAACGCCGTCGGTCTCAGGCTCGAACTGCCCCTCAAGCTCACCCAGCAGGAAGCGGAAGGTGTTGCGGAAGCGGCGGTATGCATCGGAGGTGCGGGCAAGGATCTCATGGTCGATGGCGACGTCGGTCGAGGTATCGACGCTCGCAACCCAAAGTCGGATGATATCGGCACCCATCTCGTCGCAGACCTTGTTGGGATCGATCACGTTGCCCAGGCTCTTCGACATCTTGCGGCCCTGGCCGTCGAGCGTGAAGCCCTGGCTCACCACGGCCTTGTACGGCGCCACGCCGTTCGCGCCCACGCTCGTGAGGAGCGAGCTCTGGAACCATCCACGATGCTGGTCGGAGCCCTCGAGGTACATGTCCGCCGGATACTCGAGCTCCTCGCGGTTCTCGCAGACGGCCTTCCAGGAGACGCCAGAATCCCACCAGACATCGAGGATATCGCGGTCCGCCTTGAGATGGTGCCCACCGCACTTGGGGCAGACGCAGGCCTCGCCCAGGTACTCCTCAGGCGCGTCGGTAAACCAGGCATCGGAGCCCTTCTCCTTGAAGAGGGCGATCACGGCGTCGAGCGTCGCGTCGTTCATGACCTTTTCACCGCAGTCAGCGCAGGTATAGCTCGGAATCGGCACGCCCCAGTTGCGCTGGCGGCTGATGCACCAGTCCGGACGGCCCTCCACCATGGACCCAATGCGGTTCTTGGCGTGATCGGGGTACCACGTCACATGGTTGAGCACCTGATCGAGCGCCTCACCGCGTAGATTGGTCTCGTCCATAGAAACGAACCACTGGTCGGTTGCACGGAAAATGACCGGGTTCTTGCAGCGCCAGCAATGTGGATAGCTGTGGTTGATCTTCTTCTCGGCAACGAGCGTACCGCGCTCGCGCAAAAACTCGATGATGTGCGGGTTAGCCTCATCGGTGTCCATGCCAGAGAAGGGGCCGCCCGTTCCCACGCCGTCACCTGCGTAGAAGTGGCCATCGTCATCAACCGGCATGATGATCGGCAGGTTGCAGCGCATGCCCGTGTAATAGTCGTCCACGCCATGGCCAGGGGCGGTATGGACGCACCCGGTACCATCTTCAAGCGTAACGTAATCGGCCGTGACGATCCTGCCCTGCACGTCGCTGAAGATCGGATGCGTATAGGTGATGTCGACGAGCTCCTCACCGTGGACGCTCCACGGCTCACTGGCACCCTCGTGCACGTACAGGCAAGCATCCTCGATGCCGGCCACCCCATGGAAGACCTTCTCCCAGAGCGCCTTGGCCATGATGCCCAGGCGGCCCTCCGCCTCGACGGCGATGTAGTCGGCGTCGGCGAGCAACGCCACGCCGGCGTTCGCGGGAAGCGTCCAAGGGGTCGTGGTCCAAATCACCACATCGACCGGTACACCCGCCGAACGCAGTGCTTCGGGCACGTCGATGAGTTCAAAGCGAACGAAGACAGATGGCGAGACCTCATCGGAATACTCGATCTCGGCCTCGGCGAGAGCGGTATGGCAGTGCTTGCACCAATGGACCGGCTTGCGGCCGCGATAGATCATGCCCTTATCGAACATGGCCTTGAAGACCTCGATATCCGCGGCATCGTGTTCATGATAGAGCGTGAGATACGGGTTATCCCAATCGCCGAGCACGCCAAGGCGCTTGAAGCCCTCGCGCTGCAGGTCGATGTTCTCAACAGCGAACTTGTTGCAGAGCTCGCGAATCTTTGCCGTGGGCGTGGCGTTGAACTTCTTGGTGCCGAGCATCTCCTCGACCTTATGCTCGATGGGCTGGCCATGGCAGTCCCAACCGGGCACATACGGCGTCTGCTCGCCCTGCATGGCGTGATACCGCATGATGATGTCTTTGGAGATCTTGTTCATGGCATGGCCGATGTGGATCGGACCGTTCGCATACGGAGGGCCATCGTGAAGGACGAATTTCTTGTGCCCTTCGTTTTTCTTCTGCAGCTGCTCGTATACATGGTTCTCGTACCAAGCTGCCAGGCGCTTGGGCTCGTTCTTAGGAAGCCCGCCACGCATGGGGAAGCCCGTCTTGGGCAACTGCATCGTGTCGTTGTACTTACTTTTCTCCTTCGCCATGTGCCCTCCTCGCTACAGGCGGAACACTGGCGCGGCGCCCCGCCGTCGTGGGCGCCTAAGAAAAAAGCGCCCGTCCCTTAAAGCTGGGACGAAGCGCTTCCAGAATCTCGCTGCCGCAGCATGTGCGGCCACAAGCTTAAAGCTCCTCGCTCTACCACCCAGCTTAGGTGCCCCTGCTGCCTGGCGACAGCCCGCACCCTTTACTCGGCTGGTCCATCACGGCGACCATCCCGGCGACGCCTACTGAAATGAGTCAAAATGGGACGGGGTTGTTTTGCACACTCCGCCAGATCGGCTCATTCGTTCGGGCCGCAGCTCCGGGGTGATTTTCACTCGGTCGCACCGGCGAGCTTCTCAGCTACCGCTCGCTCTCTTAACAGTGCGGAGGCCGACTACTCCTCCCCATCACAGCCATTGCGCGGTATTGTAGCACGTTTGCATGGCTGTGATGGGTGAGCGAGGACTCTTCACGTCTATGACTGCTTCTTCGCAAGCCCCATTCCTGCCAGAAGGACGATGGAGCCCGCGCCTGCAGCTAAAAGATAGATGGACGAATCGCCGGTTTGCGGGAGCTCCGGTGCTTCTGAAGATGCCTGTTCGCGATCGCCGCCGGCTGCAGGAGCCTCAACGCTGGGAGTGGTGTCGGGAGTATCTGGCGTCGTATTGCCAGGCTCCGTCGGTGTCGCCGGCTCTTCTGGATTGGTAGGCGTTTCGGGTTGAACCGGACCGACCGGGTCTTCTGGACTCACAGGATCTGGGTCCTTGGGGTCGCCCGGCTCCTCGGCCGCCTTCGTGTTGGTCACGTCAATGTACCCAGATAGCATATCCCCACTAAAGTCTTTCTCTATAGAGGAGGTATACCCGGAGGGAACATCGAGCTCTTCAGCCTCGATGCCTCGTATGCGCGAACCCCCGGTAATCGTCTCTATCTGCACTTCCCAATCGTTTTCCTCTGAGAGCACCAGGGTCCAGTCGTCGTCAGTTCCCAGAATCCCGTCCGGCCCCTCAGCGGATAGCTCATCATCACCGCCTCCATCGTTCCGCGAGATGAGGGAGAAGTAATCGATGGGCTCATCGCTACGAGCCTCCACGGCATCGATCTTCACACGCACCCTCACCGAATCAGGCCGCGTTCCGCCCTTATTATCAGAATCCTCCCATATCTTTTCTACCGTAATGTACGATGAACCCGACTCTTCCTTTGCAAGGGCAGTTGTCGGAAACGCCACGAAAGGCGTGGCGGCCGCGAGCGCGAGCGTTGCGATTGCAAGCAGCCCCCGCATTATCATTTTCTTCATGAAGCCCATCCCTTTCTTGCGCCAATCGCACGCAGGTGAATGACCCAGCGTGAACACCCTTGCCGTGCTGGAATTAACCCAAGCATTAAGGTGGACTTTACCGAGGATTCGACCCAAAAACGTTCCTCGAACCGTCACGCATGGCACCCGTCTTGTGCAGGAACGATGGTTTCGCTCACAAATCAGTGCGAGGGTACGTTCGCAGCTGGGCCGCTCGGGAACATGTAGCCCTAGTCTTGTAACAATTCGAGCCTCGGGCGCGCCCATGGGGAACGAATTAGGAACGAATCTCGTACTCACGCGTCATACGCTCGTGCACACCATAGATATCCCTCTCGCAAAACATCGCGAGATCACACCATCCAGCAAGCGAATGGAAGCCATCATGCAAACCCAGCTTTTATCACATTCCGTCGGTGACGCCGCCTCTGCCCCGATGGAATACTGCGAGGCATCGCCCGTCGGAATCGTCCACTTTAGGGCACGCGATTTCAGCATTGTCGGCTGCAACGAACAGGCATGGCGCATCGTGGGCATCGACTCAAGCGATGCGGGCCTTCGTGCTGCGGTAAGCGAAAGCATAGATCGCCTCGTACCCTTAGCGGACCAGGGGCCGTTTCGAACGCTGCTCGAGGAGGCGCGCGCCGCCCAGCCGCCAACCGAATTCGATACGCGCATCAGGCGTGCAGATGGGACTCCCATCGAAATCGCATGCTGGCTCTCACGCCTTCCCAACCTTGATGAACAAGAGGGCATCTACCAGCTTGTCATCGTGGACGTCACGCAAAAGCGCGACGCATCCCGCGCGAAGAGCCGTGCTCGCCGCGCCCAGGAGCTTGCGCTCATCTACGACACCGTTCTTCTCATTGAACCGAATGAGCAGCGCGCCTGCTGCCTCAAGTTCGCTCAAGACGAACGCCTCGCGAGCTTGGGCGCCCTGCGAGTAAGCCTATCCGATGCAGTCGACCAACTCATCGAGCATCTGCCCGCCGCGCAAGATCAAACCACCCTCAAAGCGTTCATTGAGGCAGCATGCCATGCATATCGATGCAGCGAGCCGTTCGCCGCCGTTCCGCAACGAATGGTATTCGCTGGACGAAGCGGGCTTACCGGCAAGGCGGTAGATTACCGTGAAGCGATCCTCGTCGATGCGGAGGGCGGGGCATTTTTCCTGTGCTCGCGCTTTATTGGAGCCATGAACGCCGGCCCGAACACGGCCGTACCCGGCAAAACCTTACCGGCAGAAAGCCAGCAGGCTTCGGAATCGAGCCTGGAAATCGTCGATACGATGCCCCGCATCGAGATCCGTACGTTCGGCTACTTCGACGTGTTTGTCGATGGTCGGCCCATCGCATTTCGAAGCGAGAAGGCCAAGGAGCTGCTCGCCCTGCTTGTTGACCGAAGGGGCGGTTTTGTAACTTCAGCCGACATCATCACGGCCCTTTGGGAAGATGAGCCGATAACTGCCCAGACCCGTACACGCTGCCGGAAAGTGGCCCTTCGGCTCAACCGAACGCTCGAAGCAAACGGGGCGGCGCATATTATGGAGTCGGTACGGGGAAAGCGCCGCATCGTGCCGGAAGCGGTCGCCTGCGACCTCTTTGATTTTCTTTCCCCCGTTCCAAACAGGAAAGCCGCCTTTAGAGGCAGCTATCTGAAGAACTATAGCTGGGCCGAGGCCACGCTCGCCGAGCTCATGCAAAACTACTATCGGAGCTGAACGAGGGTCCGCCCGTCGATGCTTTTCAAAGATAAGTGGGCGGTTGCGTCATTCCACGTCAAAACGGGGCATACGGTATATAGCAACACCATGCCGCATGCCGAGAGCATCTGACCGAAAGGAATCGAAATGCATATCGTCGCCATCGCAGGTTCGCTTCGCCAAGGTAGCATGAACCGCCAGCTCGCCGAGGCCGCGGGCCGCATCGTACACGAGCTCGATCAAGCCGTACAGTTCACCCTGCTCGATTGGGCCGATGTGCCCTTGTTCAACGAGGACATCGAGCGGCCCGCACCGCCAGCCGTCGCCCGGGTGCGCGAGCAAATTCTTGATGCCGACGGCATCTGGTTCTTCACACCCGAATACAACCATTTCTTCCCTGGCCCGCTCAAGAACCTACTCGATTGGCTCTCACGCCCTGTGAGTGCGGCACAAGGCCAGGTTCTCGACGGCAAGCCAGCGGCAATTAGCGGGATTTCTGCAGGAGGTTCAGGCACCGCCATTGCCCAGGATCATCTCGTTGCACTCATCTCGTTCCTCAACATGGACGTTATGAACAAGCCGCGCCTCACGATTCCGTTCGGCTTCTCAAAGATGAACGATGGGGCGCTCGACCTGGGAGACTCGCTCCCCTATCTTGAACGGCAGGCCCAAGCCTTCTTGAAGTTTGTCGCTAACCGCTAGCCGAAAGGCGGCGAATGTCGTTCATACCATCGTTTGTGCTCGTATATCGGCATACCAACAACACGGTCGATGCGCCGCCACTCATCCAAGGCTTGCGAACTCGGTAAGGAACTCATCCGGTTGCATAACGCGCAAGCCACGTTGCCGCAGAAGCCGAACGAACACTCCGCTGCCTGGAACGAGCCGACCGGAGAACGTACCATCATAAACTTCAGAGACGCCACAGGAAGGGCTGCGCGGCTGCAGGACCGCAAGGTCGCAACCGCCAGCAGCTTCAATGCGGTCAAGCGCTCGCTCGGCACCAAGGCGAAACGCGGCATCCACACTTTCCCCCGACTGAGTGCGAACCTCACCATGCACAATCTCGGCCGGAGGCCGGGGAATAGGAAGGCCACCGAGCACCTCAGGGCAAACCGGAATCACCTCATGGCCTGATAGCGCATCGACAAGCTTGGGGCATAGGTTGTTGTCCCCGCTATACTTGCAGTTCTCGCCCAAGAGGCAGGCGCTCACCGCAATACGCACAATGCTCGTACCTCCCAACCCATGTTCACGACGCACTAGCTCGCTTGAGCGCGCACCCAGCACATTTGGCACGCGCGCGAGCGCCGTTGGCGCCAGTGCATAACGCCTGCGCAAGAAAGACAATGCGTGAAAGTGCCCAAAAAGCCTCTGGAGTACCCAAGGATGCGGGTTTTGGGCACTTTGAAGCCCAAAGCGGCATCCGATCCACTCCAAGATTCAAGTTTTGGGCACTTCCGGACAGAACGTCAAAGTACAAATAAAGAGACCTTCAAAGAAAGTGCAGCTCAGACGGCGCGTCCCTTTCGCAAAATCGATAGGCTACTCGGGATGAGCGACCGGAAGTGCCCAAAACTTGCTCGCACGTTCGATCAAGATCGTTCGGGACCTATGTATTCAGCGATTTCCTAGAGCTTCGCGCCGCACGACATGCAGAACGCGTCGCCCTCGTTGATGGGCGCGCCGCATCCAGGGCACGTGGGGCCCTCGACAGGAGCCGGCGCAGGGGCGGGAGCCGGGGCTGCAGAAGCCAAAGCAGCCTGTACCTCAGCCATGGGCTTGCCGCATCCCGCACAGAATAGGTCGGTTGCGCTCATGCGCGTATGGCAGAATGGGCACTCGATCTGCGCTGCGGCCTGAGCGGACTCAGCAGCCTGGCGCTCGATCTCATCGAGCTGCGCCTGGATATTCGCACGCTCCTGGTCGATCTGAGCAATGCCATCGTACAGCTGCTCGCGGCCCGCGCGGAAGGACTCGTCGTCCTTCGTTGCCTCATACAGGCTTGCACCCAGCTGCGCAGCCAGCTGAGAACGGCGCTTGTTCGCATCGTTCAACTGGCTCTTAAGCTTCATCGATTCAACACCGCGGTTGGCGCCGGCAACACCACGGTTAAGCGAAGCTTGAACATCGTCAAGAAATCCCATGATTCCACCTTCTAACTCAGGCGCCCATTGAAAGGCACCGATGAGAGATACCGATCGGGTTGCGAGGCACGGCACCACGCATCCACGGCCACTATACCACGGTACTCAAACAGTCCGGTGGTGGCGCGGCCAATTAACGCCGCGAACAACGTGCGCGAACACGCTGCTTACGATTCCTTGATGCGCAGATACATAGCCTTAGCACCCGAAGCGTTCGCGCGCTCATCGAACTCGTAGACGCCCATCGACTTCAGGAACGGGCTGAGTTTGCGATATCCGTAGTTGCGCACGTCGAAATCGGGCAGGCGCTTGGGCAGCTCGCTGCCGATAGTGCCGAGGAAGACCCAGCCCTCCTCGTCGGAGAACTGGTCGATGACCGAATCGACCGCCGTGCGAATACGCTTCATATGCCGCCGGCGCGCGGCGCGGCTAAGCTCGCTGAACTCTACATCGCCCAAGTCGGCCTCGGTGCCGGCTACCAGCGACGCCTCGCCGCCCATATCGCCCGGTGAGCGCTTGGGGCGCGCAGCCGCCTTGTCAGGTGCGGCCTGTTTATCCGCCGGCTTCTCGACACCGGAGGACTTTGCCTTCAACTTCTTCTGCGTGGGAGCACCCTCGTCCTTTATGGCCTTCTTTGCCGCCCCCTTGCCCACCTTCTTCTTGGCGGGCGCCTCGGTCGTTATTTCCGCTTCGCGCTCCGCCTCGGCCTCCTCCTTCGCCTCCGCACGCTGCGCGGCATAGAGCAGGTCGAGGTACTTGAACTGGTTGCATGCGCTGATGAACGGCTCGGGCGTCTTCTGCTCGCCCATGCCGATCACTTGCATGCCGCTTTCGCGCAGGCGCGCGGCGAGACGCGTGAAGTCTGAGTCGGAGCTCACGATGGCGAATCCGTCCACGTGGCCGCTGTAGAGAATGTCCATCGCGTCGATGATCATCGCGGAATCGGTCGCGCTCTTGCCGTAGGTGTAGCTGTACTGTTGGATGGGAATGATCGAATTCTCGAGTAGGCTGTTTTTCCACGAAACGAGGCGTTGACTCGTCCAATCGCCGTAGATGCGCTTGTACGTGGCAACGCCTGCGTTCGAGACCTCGTCGAGGATGATTTTGATGTACTTCTCCGAGATGTTGTCCGCGTCGATGAGGATGGCGAACCTGGGCTCGGAGCTGGTCTGAGCTGGCATACGGGCCTTTCTACTCGCAACGTATGCCCTCATGATACCCAAAAGTGCGAACTCCACTGCAAAGCGGCTGCCGCGAGCAAGTGCGCACGACAACCGCCGGACTATACGGAATGCATCTTACACGCGATGAGTCGAGCGCACGCATGAAACCGCTTTGGCCATCGTGTAGTGCTATGAAACTTCACGCATGGTAAAGAGCGGCTCACCGAGCTGCTGCTCTTCATCCGACTCCGCCTGTGCCTGGAGCTCTTGGTAGCGTTCCGCGATGTTCTCAACCGGTTGGATCTCGTACGTATGCGAGCTGCTGTTGCCCTCCGCGTCGGTTGCCTCGATCTCGATACGCGTACCTGCGATTTTTTGTGCAGCGAGCGTGTTGACCACGTAAAGGTCGCGCAGTGGATCGTCCGTAGCTGCATCGACTTCGTCTTCCGGAATAACTACATCAAGGCTGTACGTACCCTCGATAGAGGAATCGCTCAGCGTAAAGGTGGTAACGCCCTGGTAGTCAGCGAGCATGTCTCCCGTCTTTACGCCCGAGCGGCTCTGCATGAATGTAAATGTCACATCACCTTCGATAATCGAATAGGTGACATCACGATAGCTGCCATCGGCCAAGGAGAGGTCCATGTTCATGTTCACCGTATAGGCACCATCGTCGCCCTGGCTCCAGCTCACCACCGAACCAAACTCCGCCGGCAAAAGCACCGAACCGTCGGGCTGTTCGACACCTTGAGCATAGGCTGCCAGCAGCGGGCCGTTAGCCACAGCAGTGCCACCCTGTTGCCCTTCCCCTACGAGATTGGCGCCCACCACGCCGGTCACGAGCACGACCGCCGCAACTGCCGCAGCTGCGAGCACGGCGCGCCGCGCCACAACACCTGCAGAGGGAAGCACCCCGTGGCGATGCATCACCACACGCTCGCTCGCGCTACCACGCGCCGCCGAGCGCTCGCGCTGCAATGCTGCCCGCAGTCGCTCTTGCCCCATCGATGTTGGGTTCACCTGCTTCATCTGCGTAACATACGAGGCAAATCCTTGTCGGTTCATCGTATTACTCCTGTCTGCTGGGAAAAGGACGGAACATCCGCGCTCTGTTGCTCACGCTGCGCAGCGATCATCTGCCTGAGCCGCATCCGCGCCCGCCGTAACCGCACGCGCACCGCAACCTGCGTGCACGAAAGCGCCTCGGCGATCTCTGGGATTGAAAGCTCCTCGACGTATCGAAGATGCAGCACAGAGCAATCCGATTCCTTGAGTGCATCCGTTGCCTGCCACACAGGGTGCTCCATCAGCAATTCAACCGCTTCGTCTTGCGTAACAGTTGAGCCCAAATCGGGCTCTTCCACGCCCTCGACACGTCGCTGCCACGCCTGCCTTGCAAGATCGCGGCACTGGTTGATGGTGACGCGAACCAGCCAGGCGCGCAGGTGACCGCTATCGCGAAACGGCACCTGCGAGCGCATAAGCTTGATGAACACATCCTGCATAACATCCTGCGCATCCGCCGTGCTCCGCGTTTGGCTCAGCGCCAGCCGGTACACGGCTCCTTGATGTGCTGCAATTGCCTCGTCCATGAACTCCTCGCTTCGGAGCTCGTTATTTGATTCCCGCACATCAATCACCTCCCTACCCTATACACGTATGAGGGCATGGGCTTGTTACCGCATGGTACGGATTCATAAATTGTCGCAATATTTGTAGCTTTCTCGTCCAGTTTTTCGACAATACCTACGACAATTTCTCGGCACCCAGTGCGAGGGCATGCCTCACGAAAGCGCATGGCATGATGCCTCGACATGCAACAGCCCGCACCAGGACAATCCGGTGCGGGCCGTTACAAAGTCGCAATGCGATGAACGTTTACGCCGTGGGTTTCGGCGGCATGAGCGGGTTCTCGCGCTTCAGGAGCGTCATGAACTCGTCGCCCGTGATGGTCTCCTTCTTATAGAGGTAGCGAGCGAGCTCGTGCAGCTTGAACTTGTTCTCCTTCAAGATCTGCGTGGCACGCGTATGCGCCTCCTCGATGAGCTTGCGCACGTCCTCGTCCACGCGCTCGGCGGTGCCCGGCGCGCAGGTGAGCGAGGTGTCCTGGTTGAGATACGCGTTCTGGACGGTGCCGAGCGCCATCATGCCGAATTCCTCAGACATACCGAAGCGCGTGATCATGTTGCGCGCGAGCTTCGTGGCCTGCTCGATGTCGTTGGCGGCACCGGTGGTCATCTCGCCAAAGATGAGCTCCTCGGCCGCGCGACCACCGCAATACACGGCAAGCTTGTCGAGCGCCTCCTGGCGCGTAGTGAGGAACTTCTCGTCCTCTTCGACCTGCATGGTGTAGCCGAGTGCGCCCGAAGTGCGCGGCACGATGGTGATCTTGGTGACCGGCGCGCCCTCCTTCATGTTGGCCGCAACAATAGCGTGACCGATCTCGTGATACGAGACGACCTGCTTCTCGTGGTCCGAAAGCACGGTGGACTTGCGCTGCTGGCCCGCGATGACAACCTCGACCGATTCCTCGAAGTCTTCCTGCGTGGCGCGGTTGCGCCCCTGGCGCACGGCTCGGAGCGCGCCCTCGTTGATGATGTTGGCGAGGTCTGCGCCCGAGGCACCGGGCGTGGCGCGCGCGATGGCCGAGAGGTCGATCGGCGGCTGGACCTTCACATCCTTGGCATGGAGCTCGAGGATGGACTTACGGCCGGCCAGATCGGGAAGCTCGACGGGGATGCGCCGATCAAAGCGGCCGGGACGCAGAAGCGCCGGGTCGAGCGAGTCGGGGCGGTTCGTGGCGGCGAGCACCACGATGCCCTTGTGGTTGTCGAAGCCGTCCATCTCAGTGAGGAGCTGGTTCAAGGTCTGCTCGCGCTCATCGTTGGTCGAAAGACCCTGGTCGCGCCGCTTACCCACGGCATCGATCTCGTCGATGAAGACGATGCAGGGCGCCTTCTCGTTCGCCTGCTTGAAGAGGTCGCGTACCTTGGCGGCACCTCGGCCCACGAACATCTCGACGAACTCGGATCCCGAGATGCTGAAGAACGGAACGCCCGCCTCGCCGGCAACCGCCTTGGCGAGGAGCGTCTTGCCGGTACCCGGAGGGCCTACGAGCAAGGCGCCGCGCGGCAGACGCGCGCCGATGTCCTCGTAGCGCTTGGGGTTCTCGAGGAAATCGACGACCTCCTTGAGCGATTCCTTGGCCTCCTCCTGGCCCGCGACGTCCTTGAACGTGACGCCCACGTCCTTCGAAGCCACGATGCGCGCGCCGCTCTTGCCGAGGCCGCCGCCCATGCCGCCGCCGAAGCCACCGGAACCGAAGTTCATCGACGGGCCGTCGTCGCCCATGGCCTTCTTCATGCGGCGGTTAAGCCACCAGCCAATGAAGGCAAAGACGAGCAACGGCAGCACGAGCGTCATGAGGTAGTAGGTCCAGATGCTCGAATCGTTATTGGGAATGATGACTTCAAGCGTTGCACCAGCGTCAACGATACGGTCGGTGAGGCCCGAGTCGTTCGGCATGACGGTACACTGATAGGCAACGTTGTCCTCGCCGCCCTTGAGCGTGTAGAGCGCCGAATAATCGCCATCGGTGTATTGGACCGATTCGACCTTCTTCTCCTCGAGGTCATCGATGAATTGGCTATAGCTCACATCGTTGATCTGAACCTGCTGCGCCATGTTAGGGAACAGCAGGGTGTTGAGCACAAGGTACACGACGAGGGCTATAAGCACGTAGAGGATCATATTCCGTCTACGCTTATGGTCGTCCATCTCCATAGGGCTACTCCGTTTCTTTGGGGCATATGCTGTGCATGATACCCCCTGCAGAGGACCCCTAAACGGACGGGTTTGATGGCCGGCGAAATAGCTCGAGCCTTAGCGGGCTGCCCGTGATGCGCTCACAAAACCGCACCTGAGTGCGACGGGTAACCTCAGCCGTAGATGCCGCGCTGGTAATGGTAGCTGTTAGACGCATGCGGGCAAAGCTGCCAGAACGCAACTGCCGAAGCCGCGGCCACGTTGAGCGAATCCACACCATGAGCCATGGGGATGCGCACGGCCATGTCACAGCCCGAGATGGTCCTGCGGCCAAGCCCGGCGCCCTCGGTTCCCATAAAGAGCGCAAGGCGGTCGATTTCGGCAAGAGCTGGGTCGTCAAGCGAAACCGAATCGTCGGTCAGAGCCATCGCAGCGCAAGTAAAACCAGCCTCGTGAAGCGTAGCGATGCCGTCGGCGGGCCAATGGCGTGCATCCGATCCGATGCGCGTCCACGGAACCTGGAAAACGGTGCCCATCGATACGCGAACGGCCCTGCGGTAGAGCGGATCGCAGCATGTTGGGCTTACGAGCAGCGCGTCCACGTTAAGGGCGGCTGCGCTCCGAAAGATAGCGCCCACGTTCGTATGGTCGACGATTCCCTCGAGCACGCAGACACGATGCGCCTCGCTCAGTAGCTCGCGCGGGTCGGGCAGCTTGGGACGGCGGCAGGCGCAAAGCGCTCCGCGCGTCACGCTAAAGCCCGTGAGCTGCTCGAGGAGATCCATAGGTCCAACGAAGACGGGAATGGGATACTCTCCGCCAGCCCGCTCTGCGCCCCCCTCACCTGGCCCTGAGGCCAGCCGCCGCTCCAGGCCATCGAGCAACGGCTGAACCGCGTCGAGCCAGCGCTCGCCCAAAAGGAAGCTCACAGGCTGCATACCGGCCGCAAGAGCGCGCTCGATAACCTTCATGCTTTCTGCGATGAAGATGCCCTTTTCAGGCTCGAGGACGCTCCTCAGCTCGCGCTCCGTAAGCTTGGTGTACGCATCGAGACGAGGATCGTCGAGCGAGGTAATATGAATGATCTCGTAGGCAGCCATCGCTATCCCACCACGTGGTCAAGCGCAGTCGAAACAACGTCGACCGCAACATCGAACCAGGAATAACCCGTGCCCTTGTCGGCGTCGCTAGGTTCCACGCGCTCGTACGTCACGAACTCGAACGCAACCCCCTCATCGCCCTCGCCCGGCTGGATGACGTAGCCGCCATCGGTCTCAACAGGACGCCAGGACTTTTCGCCATCGAGATTTGGGAAAAACGTGTCCGCGGCACGCGTGCAATGGTTCTTCGTAACCACAGCGCGCGTGCAATGCGGGAGGAGCTGGCGATATATCTCTGCACCGCCGATAACCCATGCATTTTCATCCTCACTAAGGAGCGATAACGCCTCGTCCACGGAATGGGCGATCTCGGCACCGGCGCAAGTAAAGGACGCATCGCGCGTGAGAACGATGTTGCGACGGTCCTTGAGCGGACGCCCTCCCGGAAAGCTCTCGAGAGTCTTGCGTCCCAGAATGACGGTGTGTCCCTTGGTACACCGCACAAAATGCCGCATATCGGCACGATTGGCTACAAGCATGTCTCCCTCGCGACCAATGCCCCAGTCATCGCACACCGCCACGATAGCGGAAAGCGTTCTGCTCATAAGATACCTCCTCGTTGGTATCGCCCGCCCCATTGTCCCGTGCTCAGACAGTCCTCGGCTGCGCTTCGCTTGCCTGCGGAACTGCGCGCGGGACGATAGGGCGAGTTCTCTCACTCGACCATTACTGCGCGGAAAGCTTCGGTCCACACAGAAGAAAACGCAGGGGCGACTTCTTTGATACCTTTCGCTACTGGCTCGTCAACCGTTGCTTCTTTGCTCGGTGCAGAGGATGCTGCTTCAATCATACGGAAAACCTTGCAGGGCCGGCGGGGGCGGGTATATCGTCCCCCCGGCCAAGCAATGCTCGCCATGGTTGCTTATACCTCCATCTGCGCTTGAAGGTATGAAGTGACATCTTGCGCAATATCGTCTGCGGATTCCTCGCGTTTGCGGAGCTTCTCTGCCCAAGCACGACCCGGATGCAGCGTATCCCAACGCGGGCGCATCCCGTTATAGCGACCGGCACCGGGATCATGGTTGCCAAATCCATCAACAATGGTGTTCCAAACCGGTTGATAGCGCGATATGACGGATGTTTCCGCCAGCGGTACCCAGATATATGACAGCACCAACAGACGCACCTGAAAATCGTCCACCTCAAGGTTTTCAGCAGCCTCAATGGAGGCCCGATGATTTCTCATACGCGTAAAGAGCGATGTACCGCCGTAGGCTCCCAATAATTGCATTGCTGACAATTCCTCGCCTTTACGCGTGGACGGAGCAGCTTTCCCCACGTAGACGGGCGTCTCTCCCTTTGGTGAAGAAATCACCCGATACGCTTGAAACGGACCGTTGTAGAACAAGGCATACACGCCGTTGCCCTCGAAGCGTTCAACGTCACCAAGCGGGATCAACTCAGCATCCATCAGCGCTTGCGACAAAGAATCTTGAATCGCCCCATAGGATAAAGGATTAAACTCAACGGGCTGATGCATAGTGGACCTCCTCGAGCTCCCGAACGAGAGATGCGTCGTACGCACGCTTGGCATCATCGAGCCGAAGCGCAACCGCAACAGACGAGGCGACTATTTGAGCAAGACGCACCGGCACCGCATTCCCGATTTGCCGCATAGATTCGCTCCAATTGGCATCGAACTCATACCGGTCGGGGAAACACTGAATGCGCGCAGCCTCCCGCACGCTGTAGTAGCGCACCCGGCCATCCGGATAGCGTAGCATGTTCTCTCCGCCTGGGACACCATGCACGCCGGCCTTAATCGCCTTCGACGGTTCATCGAGCAGCGACCCCGTATGACCTGGGTACGAGCGAGCACCCGTCCGCAACTCATGATTGAACCATCCCGGCACTCCACCAATCTGCGGCTCCGGCAATCCTGCCAATGCGTCTCTCACCGTACGCCACGGAAGCAATCCAGCATCTCCGGAATGGCGTGAACCGAGAGAGCGGCCGCGCATCGGAACGGCATGACGCTCCCAATAGTCACCCGATTGCTTTGCCTCGAACAGCGCGGCACCAGAATGCGTCTTTGCGGGAAAAGACCAATCCGCATTCACGTCTTCACGAAAACCAACGATGATGACCCGCATTCGATGCTGAGGAACACCGTAATCCGCCGCATCCACCACGGTGGGAACAACTTCATACCGAAGATCATCGTGAACGCCTGACGTATGCTCACGCGACAGACGGGCCAGATGATCGCGCCAACTCTCATCCTCCCGTGCGGTCAGCGTGGGATGCTGCAAGCGCAAAAGGATATATGAGTAGTAATCGGCGAATGACGAGCGCGTGAGGCCTTTGACATTTTCGATAACGAACGCACGGGGACGAAGCACCGACAACACATGCGTCATCGCCGGAAACATATCGCGTGGATCCAACGCCGCGCGGGCCAATCCGCCCAGAGAGAATGGCTGACAAGGCGGCCCGCCGGCAAGCAAATCGAGCTGACCGACATAGTTGTTCCACGAGACATCTCGGACATCACCCTCATGAATCTTCGTACCCGCAATGAGCGGGTACCCGCACGCTTCGTTTCTCCGCAGTGTGGCGCAGGAGGGACCATCCCACTCAACAGCAAGCTCATGGGTGAACCCCGCCAATGAGCAGCCCAGCAGCAAACCGCCACCACCTGCAAAAAGCTCGATAGAAGTTAGTGCGTTCCCCATCATAATCTCCACGAGAATGTGCCGGATACTTTCATACGTTTACCCTACCATACCGCTCGGACACGATACTATCCAGCAGATAGCTCCGCAGTGCAGAAAGGCATCGCATGCCAGCACCTCCGTAAGGCAGCCGTGCACGGAGCGCCTCCCGACGGCTTATCGTCCCGGCGCAGTTCCACAGGCAAGCGAAGCGCAGCCGAGGACTGTCTGAGCACGGGACGAAAAGCCGGCGGGAGGCGCTCCCCGGAAGATAGCTACACCGCGATGGGGATGTTCTTGACCTGCGGGCCGTGCTGGTAGTTCTCGACGATAAGGTCGTCGGTCGTGAAATCGTAGAAACTCGTGACCTCAGGGTTCAGTCGAACCGTCGGCGCGGGGTACTGCGGCCGCGCAATGAGCTCGCGCACGATGTCCACGTGCCGGTCGTAGATATGCGCATCCACGATCACGTGCAAGAGCTCGCCTGCAACCATACCTACCGACTGCGTGACCATCATGAGCAAGATCGCGTACTGACATACGTTCCAGTTGTTCGCTGCAAGAATGTCCTGACTACGCTGCATGAGCACCATGTTGAGCGTTGGCTTCTCGTCGCCCGCGGCATGCGTCACGTTATAGGTGACGCTATAGGCACAGGGATACAGATGCATCTCGGAAAGATCCGCGAAGGTATACATGTTCGTCATGATGCGGCGCGAGTACGGTGTGTGCGTAAGGTCGTAGAGCACGCGATCCATTTGGTCGAAATCGCCCTCGGGGTAGTGCGACTTCTGCGCGATCTGGTAGCCATACGCCTTGCCAATCGAGCCCGACTCGTCTGCCCACTCATCCCAGATATGGCTATTGAGGTCATGAATGTTATTCGATTTGCGCTGATAGATCCAAAGAATCTCATCCATGGCGCTCTTCAGCGCCGTACGCCTGAGCGTGAGCGCCGGGAACTCCTCACGAAGGTCGTAACGGGCCGTCACACCGAAGTTCTTGATGGTATAGGCGGGCGTACCGTCCTCCCAGCGAGGGCGAACCTTCTGTCCCTCCGTTGTGGTGCCGTGATCCAAGATATCCGTGCACATCTTCACGAACAGCTGGTCTGCCTTGCTCATATGCGTCTCCCTTTCCGGCGGCTAAGCCCCGTACGCAAAACGGCGCGCCCGGCTCGGTGCCTCCGAACCGGGCGCAGCCACTTGGATGCATCTTCATTGTACGCGAGGACCGACGCCCCCGAAAACGTTCACGAAAGCTCCGACGATGCCTCTGGGCAAGCTTCATGCGCAGGGGCCGCAACGCTCTGCGTGTCCTCGGCCGGAGATGCACCTATGTTCTGCACGAAATCGATCAGCGGAGAAGAAATAAACACAGTAACGAGCGAGAACGCAATCTTAGAAAGTGGAATATAGGAGAGCGACAGGGTGAGCACCGTAAGGTCGGTGAACAGATAGCAGCGAGCGAGCCTGAGACCGAACACCTTGTGGATTGACAGCGCCAAAGCGTCGTCTCCCCCCGCAGAGGCATTGCAGCGCACGACGAGCCCAGCTCCTACGCCCACGAAGATGCCTCCAGCAATAGCAGCAAGCAGCGGATACGCAGAAAGATCTGGGAAAAGGTGCGGCAGGCGCTCCCAAAGCGCGTAGAACAGCGCAAGGAGAACGCTCGACACGGCGGACCAGCCGAGGAACCCCGCGCCCAAAACGAAGAAGCCAACCGTGTAGCACAAGGCATCAAGGATGGGAGAGGCAATCGAGGCATCGATGCCAAACCAATGGTTGAGCAGCAAGATGCCACCGAGCACGCCGCCCTCGGTAATGCCGACGACCTGGTGAACGTTGTGCATACCGAAGGTGAGGATGCCGCATCCAAGCGCAATCGTGGCAATGCGCCGAACCGTAGACCACGAAGCGAGCGAGCGCAGTTGTCGTTTGATGGCGGATGCTTCAAGACGCATAGTATCGAAATCCCTTTACCGTACGTTTCCTTAATTCGCCCGTAACGATAAACTCTGGTAACGTACCAGGGTCAAGCAATCGATGGGATGCCACCATGGAATCTGCACATCAGAAGCCAGAACACACAAAGCGCAACTACACCATCAGCGAAATCTCCCGCCTGTTCGGGATAGGCATCGATTCTTTACGGTATTACGAACGCCTCGGCGTCGTTTCTCCCCAGCGCGGTTCAAACGGGTACCGGCTCTACGACCTCGACGACATGTACAAGCTCTCGCTCATCAAGGATCTGCGCAGGCTCGACCTTCCCATGAAACAGATCAAGGACTACCTTGATCGGCAGACAGTCGCATCTACCCGCGAACTGCTCGATCGCGAGCGTTGCATGCTCGAGGAACGCATCGCGCAGCTTCAAAACGACCTGAAAACCGTTCAGGAACATGCCCATGAGCTCGATGATGCCCAAAACCGGTCTGTCGATACGATTGAAATGGTAAGCCGGGCGAATCGGCGCTGCGTCGAGCTCTCCGAGCGCATCGAACGAGATGCCGAGATGGACCTCCTTATCCAGCGCCTGCACCGACAGTACGAGCACATACTCCCCCATCTAGGCATGCTCGAGATAGGAGGCGCGCTTTCTGTCGAAGACCTCGATGCAGGCAGGGCGAATGTCTATCATTCGGTGTTTTTCGTTCTCGAGGGTCTTGAAGACGACGAGGACGCCCCGTGCGACTTCATGCTGGAAGGTGGCACCTACCTCGTCATGCGTTACCGAGGCCCCTATGAGCAGAACGGCGCAATCTACGAGCAGCTCTTGTCCTATGCCGCTCTGCACCGTCTTGAGATTGCGGGCCCGCCGTATGAGTTCTACGAGATAGACAATAGAGATACCGCAGATCCAACGGAATTCCTCTCGCGCATTGAAATCAGGGTTGACGGCCCCGCTGTTGGGCATTCTATCTCTGGAAACGAAGCATAAGAGGGCCCTTGAGGCACTCGCTTCATCTGCAATTGCAACTTTTGGGCACTCCAAGCCGCTGCGCGTAAGTAGCCAGGCAGGCAACAGAATTAAAACCGCAGGTCAGGTTGCTGGTGTCCTTCGTGCAGACGCGGCTCTACTCGTCGTTCGCTCGTTCAAGTGCCCAAAAGTTGAAACCGGGTTTCGCTCCGGAGATGTAATCAGCGCTTTCTCCAGAAAAGGGGCCCGCGCAAAGCCCCTCTGGGCATAATCCGCAACGCAAAAGGCCCGGATTGCCGGGCCTTCCACTGAATAAGAAAAAAGAAGATGCGAACCACCTGAATCGATTAGAACTTCTTGCCCTTCATCTGCTGCTCCATAGCGCGAAGCATATCCATGTCGGCGTTGCCGGAGCTGCCGCCCATGCCGGCAAACGGGTTGCCGCCCATGCCGCCGAGCGCACCCATGTTGCCCATTCCAGGAATGCCAGGCATGCGCATCTTCTTGCCGCGCTTGCCTTTCTTCCCCTTCTTGCCGCCCTGAGCCTGCTGGGCCATCGTGCGCATCTTGCCCATCATCTTGTTCATCTCGCCCCACTGCTTCATGAGGTTGTTCACGTCGGCGGGGGTGGTGCCGGAACCGCGGGCGATGCGCGCGCGACGCTGCCCGTTGATGATTGAGGGCTTCACGCGCTCCTGCTTCGTCATCGACTTGATCATGGCCTCGACCTTGTCGAAGACCGAGTCATCGATGTTGCCGCCCATTTGGTTGAGCATGCGCTGGCCGCCCGGAAGCATGCCGAGAATGGACTTCATGCCACCCATCTTCTTGAGCATGCGCATCTGCTCGAGCATGTCGTTCATGGTGAAGCCGTCGCGCAGCATGCGCTCAGCGGCCTCGAGCTGCTCAGCGTTGGCGGCTTCTTGAGCCTTCTCAATGATGCCAACGACGTCGCCCATGCCAAGGATTCGCTTGGCCATACGGTCGGGGCTGAAGACCTCGAGAGAATCGGGCTTCTCGCCCATCGAGACGAACTTGATCGGCTTGCCGGTTACCGCGCGCACGGAGAGGGCGCCGCCGCCGCGGGCGTCGCCATCGAGCTTGGAGATGATCACGCCATCGAAATCGGTGCGCTCAGCGAAGGTGGAGACAACGTTGACGATGTCCTGGCCGGTCATGGCATCGACGACCATGAGCACCTGGTCGGGCTTCACGGCCTTCTTGATGTCGACGGCCTCCTGCATCATCTGCTCGTCGATCTGCAGGCGGCCGGCGGTGTCGACGATCACCACGTCGCGCATATGGTCGACGGCCTCGCGCACCGCGCCCTGGGCGATCTCGATGGGATGGGCGCCGTCGCCGCGGAACACCGGCACGCCGATCTCGCCGCCGAGCGTGGCGAGCTGGTCGGCGGCTGCGGGGCGGTAGACGTCGCACGCGGCGAGCAGCGGGCTCTTACCCTGCTTCTTGAGCAAGTAGGCGAGCTTCACGGCAGCAGTGGTCTTACCGGAGCCCTGCAGACCCACGAGCATGATGACGTTGGGGATGCGGTTCGAGAGCGTGAGGCGGCTCTCCGTGGAACCGAGGAGCTCGACGAGCTGATCGAGCACGATCTTCACAACGTTCTGCGCCGGGGTGAGCGAATCCATGACCTCGGCCGTGAGGCAGCGCTCCTTGGTCTTGGCAACGAAGTCCTTGACGACCTTGAAGTTGACGTCGGCCTCGAGGAGCGCCATGCGGATGTCGCGCATCGCGCTCGTAATGTCAGCCTCGGTGAGCTTGCCCTTGCCGCGCAGGCGGTCGAAGGTGTCGTTCAGGCGGTCGGATAAGCTGTTAAACATAGGGGCTCCTATCGTGGTGCCGCTCCCAAGGGTGGCTGGATGCATGGTCCGGCGCTCGGGCAGTCCTCGCCCTTTGCAGCAAAGCTACAAAGGGCTGTGGAACTCGCGGCGGGCCATGCATCCGGCCTCACTGCGCGGCATCACGTACTCGCAGCGGGTGGATACGGAAGGTACTACGGACATGGTAGCAGGTTCGCAGCTAAGCCGTGAGACGTAGCGCTGGTTCGCAGAAATGGTTCGCAGACACCCGGTGTCTGCGAACCATCTGCGAACCATCCGCACCATGAGGTGGTCAAAACGGACACGTCCCAAAATGACTCATCACTCGCCTACCAGGGCGCGGCAGAAATCGTGTGCGTCGAAGTCCTGAAGGTCTTCGATGCGCTCGCCTACGCCCACACGGAGAATGGGAAGCTTGAGCTTGGAGGCCACCGCGAGCGCGATGCCGCCCTTGGCGGTGCCGTCGAGCTTGGTCATGATGACGCCATCGAGCCCCAGGGCCTCATTGAACTCGAGCGCCTGGTTGAGACCGTTCTGGCCGGTTCCAGCATCGAGAACGAGCACCACATGCACTGGCATGGGCCCCGCCTTGCACTTCTCGGCGCGCTTGCGGGTCACGTTCACGACCTTCGCAAGCTCGCGCATGAGGTCAGCCGAAGTGTGCAAGCGGCCAGCGGTATCGATAAGCACCAGATCAGCTCCCTGCGCGTCGGCCTCGTCGAGCACGTCGTAGCAAACGCTCGCGGGGTCCGAGCCGCGGTCGCGTTTGACTACGGGCACGCCGGCGCGCTCTCCCCACACATCGAGCTGCTCGATAGCCGCAGCGCGGAACGTATCGGCCGAACCAATGACCACGCGCTTGCCCGCCTCATGCGTGGCGGAGGCGATCTTGCCCACCGTGGTTGTCTTGCCCGCGCCGTTGATGCCCACGAAGAGCACGCACGACGGTGTATCGAAGAAGAAATCGTGCTCGGGCTCCACGAACACCTCGGCCAAGCGGTCAGCGAGCGCACCGCGCAGCTGCTGCGCGGTCTTGAGGTTCTTGCGCGCCGCAAGATCGCGCAGGTCGTCGGTCACCTGCATGGAAATCTCGGCACCCATGTCGCCCATGACGAGGGTGTCCTCAAGCTCTTCCCAGAAGCCTTCGTCGACCTCGCCGCCGAAGTAGAAGAGCTCATTTAAAGCCTCGCGGCTGCGCTCAAGCCCGCGCGAGAGGGCATCAAACAGACCCATTATGCGTTCACGACCTTTCCGGTTGCCCGATCAAGCTTTTGACTCACGACGCGGCTCACGCCATCGGCCTGCATAGAGACGCCGTACAGCACGTCCGCATCCTCCATGGTGCGCCTCTGATGCGAGACGACCAGAAGCTGGGTAGTTTTTCGCAGCACATCGATGGCATCGAGGAGCTTCGAGAGATTGGAGTCGTCGAGTGCCGCCTCGACCTCATCCAGCACGTAGAACGGCACCGTGCGCGTCTTGTACACGGCGAAGAGCAGCGCGAGCGCCGTGAGGCTCTTCTCGCCACCGCTCATGAGCGTCATCTTGGTGATGCGCTTACCGCGCGGCTGCGCGATGACCTCGATGCCCGTCTCGGCGGGGTGCTCGGGATCGGTCATCTCGAGGTGCGCCTGCCCGCCCGGGAAGAGCATGCCGAAGATCTCTTGGAAGTTCTCGTCCACCTTGCTGAAGGTGGTGAGGAACGCAGAGCGCATCTTACGGTCGATCGCCGCGGTGATCTTAGTGAGGGCTCGGCGAGCGCTCTCGAGGTCGGCGAGCTGCTCCGCGATATAGTCCGCACGCGTGCGCAGGCGCTCGTACTCCTCCATAGCTACCTGGTTCACCGGGCCGAGGTTATTGATCTGCCGGACGAGGCCCGCGAGCTCGCGCTCCGCCGCCTCACGGTCCTCGGGCTCGGGAAGGGTGAGCGCTTCCTCGAGCACGGTGGTGCCGTCGGCGGTGATAGCGGAGACTGCGCTCTCCACCTGGACCTCGAGCTTTCCGCGCTCGACGTTGATCTCGTTC
>NZ_CEWCAA010000014.1:0-40373 GCF_982429025.1 Enorma sp. | reverse complement strand
GGCTTGGACAAACCGTGACGCCCGCACAACGCGAACAGGCGTGCGCTGCCGTGCGCTAGAATCGGAGGCTGCAAAACACAGAACGGGGGAGCACATGTCCGATTCATCTATCGTCATCCGCGGCGCCCGCGAACATAATCTCAAGAACGTCGATGTCGAGATTCCGCGCGACAAGCTCGTCGTGATCACGGGGCTTTCGGGTTCGGGCAAATCGAGCCTCGCATTCGACACCATCTATGCCGAGGGCCAACGCCGCTACGTGGAGAGCCTTTCCAGTTACGCGCGCCAGTTCCTGGGGCAGATGGACAAGCCGGACCTCGATTCCATCGATGGCCTGAGCCCGGCCGTGTCCATCGATCAGAAGACCACCTCCAAGAATCCGCGCTCCACGGTGGGAACGGTTACGGAAATCTATGACTACCTGCGCCTGCTCTTCGCGCGCATCGGTACGCCGCACTGCCCCGAATGCGGCCGCGAGATCGAGCGCCAGACCACCGACCAGGTAGCGGACAAGATTCTGGAACAGGGCATGGGGCGGCGCGCCTTCATACTCGCGCCCGTGGTGACCGACCGCAAGGGTGAGTTCGCCAAGCTCCTCGAAGACCTGCGCGGCGAAGGCTTCTCACGCGTGCGCATCGACGGCGAGGTCCGCTCCCTCGACGACCCCATCGAACTCGATAAGAAGTTCCGGCACACCATCGAAGTCGTGGTCGACCGCATCGTGATCCGCGAGGGGAGCACGGGGCGCATTGCCGAGGCTGTCGAGCAGGCTACGGCGCTCGCCCATGGCCGCGTGGGGGTCTACCTGCTGCCCGATCGCGACGCTCCGGAAGGCACGGAGGGCGAGCTCCTTATGTACTCCCTTGCGCTCGCGTGCCCGGAACATGGGCATTCCATCGACGACCTGCAGCCGCGCGATTTCTCGTTCAACGCCCCCTATGGCGCTTGTCCCGAGTGCGACGGTCTCGGTTTCAAAAAGGTCGTGGACGCCGAGGCGCTCATCGAGGATCCGAACCTTTCCATCGAGGAGGGGGTGTTCGGAAGCTTCTTCGGCAAGTCGAACTATTACCCTCAGATCTTCCGCGCGCTCGCCAAGCACCTCAAGGTCGATCCCTCCACGCCTTGGCGCGACCTGCCGAAGCGCGTGCAGAAGGTGTTCCTCGACGGCCTGGGCGACAAGAAGATGCGCGTGGACTATCACACGCAGGACGGACGCGACACGCATTGGTTCACCAAGTATTCCGGTGTGCGCAACATCCTCTACGAGCGCTATGTCGAGACCACGAACGAGAACACCAAGGCGCGGCTCGAGCGCTACATCCGCGAGGAGCCCTGCTCGGCCTGCCACGGTGCGCGCCTGCGCCCGGAGATGCTCGCCGTCACGGTAGGGGGAAAGTCGATCTTTGATGTCTGCTGCCTCTCGTGCCGCGAGTCGCTCGCGTTCTTCGAAGGGCTCGAGCTCACCGAGCGCCAGCAGTTCATCGGCGGGCGCATCGTGAAGGAGATTCTCGAGCGCCTGCGCTTCCTGGTGGACGTGGGCCTCGATTACCTCACGCTTGACCGCGCTTCCGCCACGCTCTCCGGTGGCGAGGCGCAGCGCATCCGCCTTGCCACGCAGATCGGCGCCGGCCTCATGGGCGTCCTGTACATTCTGGATGAGCCCTCGATCGGCTTGCATCAACGAGACAACGAGCGGCTCATCGGAACGCTTGAGCGCCTTCGCGACCTAGGCAACACCGTCATCGTGGTCGAGCACGACGAGGACACCATCCGCGCTGCGGATTTCGTGATCGATATGGGCCCCGGGGCGGGAGAGCACGGTGGAGAGGTCGTGTGCGCGGGTACTCCGGAAGAGATCATGGCTTGCCCCCGCTCGCTCACCGGCGCCTACCTTACGGGCCGGAGCATGATTCGCCTGCCGGAGCAGCGGCGCAAGCCAAAGCGCGGCTGCCTTAAGATCACCGGCGCGAGCGCCAACAACCTCAAGAACGTGACGGCGAAGATCGAGTTCGGCACCTTCACCGTGGTGACGGGCGTTTCGGGCTCGGGCAAGAGCTCGCTTGTTACCGATACGCTGGCACCGGCGCTCACCAACGCCATCCATCATTCCACGCGCCTCGTGGGTCCGTACAAGAAGCTCGAGGGCCTCGACCAGATCGACAAGGTCATCGATATCGACCAATCGCCCATCGGGCGCACGCCGCGCTCCAACCCGGCCACCTATATCGGGCTCTGGGACGACTTGCGGGCGCTCTTCGCGAGCGTTCCGGAGTCTAAGGCGCGCGGCTACAGCCCTGGGCGCTTCAGCTTCAACGTGCCGGGAGGCCGCTGCGAGGCATGCAAGGGCGACGGCCAGATCAAGATCGAGATGCACTTCCTGCCGGACATCTACGTGCCCTGCGAAGTCTGCGGGGGCAAGCGCTATAACCGCGAGACGCTCGAGGTGACCTACCGCGGCAAGTCCATCTCGGACGTGCTCGATATGAGCGTGACCGAGGCGCTCGCGTTTTTTGGCAACATTCCGCAGATCAAGCGAAAGCTGCAGACGCTCTACGACGTGGGCTTGGGCTACGTGCGCTTGGGGCAGCCCGCAACGACGCTCTCCGGCGGCGAGGCACAGCGCGTGAAGCTCGCCAAGGAGCTGCATCGCCGTCAGACGGGCAAGACGTTCTACATCTTGGATGAGCCCACCACGGGCCTGCATTTCGAGGACGTGCGGCAGCTTGTAGACGTGTTGCAGCGGCTCGTGGACGCGGGCAACACGGTGCTCGTGATCGAGCACAACCTCGACGTGATCAAGGTGGCCGACCGCATCATCGACCTCGGCCCCGAGGGCGGTTCGGGCGGCGGCACCATCGTGGTGAGCGGCACGCCCGAGCAGGTGGCCGCCTGCCCCGAGAGCTATACCGGGCGCTTCCTCGCTCCCATCTTGGAGCGCGACCGCGCGCGCCAGATGCAATAGCTGCCATGGGCGCAGGGGAGCTTACGTAGGGGCGCTTACGCAGGGGCGCTTACGCAGGGGCGCTTACGCAGGGGAGGGCCGATGGCCAAGCGCGAGAAGCTTCAGAAGACGAACGCGATGCGCGAGCTGGAACGTGCCGGTATCGCGTTCGACGTGCGCACGTACGAGGTAGATGAGAACGACCTCTCCGGCGTGCACGTAGCCGAGCAGTTGGGCGAGGAGCCGGGCCAGGGCTTCAAGACGCTCGTGTGCGTGACGGCGTCGGGCGGGCACGCGGTCTGCTGCATTCCCGTGGCGGAAGAGCTCGACCTCAAGGCGGCGGCACGCGCGCTCGGCGAGAAGTCGCTCGTCATGATGCACGTGCGCGACCTCGTACCGGTGACCGGCTATATGCGCGGCGGCTGTTCGCCCGTGGGCATGAAGAAGCGGTTTCCCACGGTCATCGACGAGACTTGCGAGCTGTGGGATCAGATCTTCATCTCGGGCGGGCGGCGCGGTATCCAGCTCGTGATCGCTCCCGCCGACCTCGTGAGCTTCGTCGGCGCGACGGTGGCGGCCATCACGCGGTAGGGCGCGGCGAGCGCGCTCGCGGCCGCCGCGCCGTGCTGTTGCACGGAGCTTGCGCTACCTCCGCCCCGTGAGGCGCCTGAGCGCCCGCTTGCCGCTGTCCACGAGCTCGACCGCAGTGGGGTTTCCGAGCACCGTGCCTGCGACAACAACCGCAATCAGTGCGGGGACACCGGCGATCACGCAGTTGACGACCGAGCGCATGGCTCCGATTGCGGGGTTGAACCCGCCAACCAGCCAGAGCAGCGCACCGCCGACGATGGCTCCCGCGATGCCCCCGATCAAGGCCTGCAACTGCCCCTTGACGATGCCGCGCAGGCCGATGCGGCCCAAGCGCTTGCGCATGACGACGAATGTGACGATGACCAGCGTTCCCTGGTAAGCGAGGCTGGAGAGCGCGACGGCGGGCAGCCCGAAGATCGGCGTGAACACCACGCAGATGAGCGCTTGCCCCACGCTGCCCAGCACGGCGGAGACGGCGAAATAGCTCATGCGCCCCATCGAGCTCGATGCTTTCTGCAGGTAGCCGGCGAGCCCCCAGAACGTGAGGGTCGGCGCGCACCACGAAAGGTAGTTTGCGGTCATGAGAATGTCGTCCGTGGTCATCGAGCCCGCAAGCACACATGAGAGCGGGATGGAGAATACGATGAGCAGCAGGGTGCACGGGATGAGGTAGAAGCTGATGGAATTGGTGCCGTCTGCGAGGTCGCGCCGGAACGAGTCGAGGTCGCCGGTGGCGTAGCTTTCCGTGAGCTCGGTGTAGAGCGCGGTGGAAAGCGGCGTCGAAAAGACCGAGTACGGAAGCGCGTACCACACCTGCGCATAGTACATGATGGACGAGGCCGCAGCCGAGATGGACAGCGCGTAGCTCGTCTGAATCGACGATGTGATGAACGTGGTGATGGTGACGGCGAGCATGGGGACGCCGATGGAAAGGGTGTCCTTGAGGCGAGGGTCGTGGAGGTCCACCTTGAAGCGGAAGCGAACGCCGCGGCGGAGCGCCGGCACAATCTGAACGCCTACCTGGAACACCACGCCGAGCACGTTGCCGATTGCGAGAACGATGAGCCCGAGCTCTTGGTTCACCGGCATAAGGACCGTGTAGATGCCGAAGGACGCGGCCACGATGATGTTGTTCAGCGTGGGCGCGAAGTTGCTCCAGAAATACTCTCGGTCAGCGTTGTTGATGCCGGTGAAGATGCCCGAAAGCGGGTAGAGCAGGAACTCGACGGCGAAGATGCGGAAGAACCATACTGCGAGGTCGGCGTCGAAGTCGCTGGTCGCGTTGAACGATTGCAGCCATACGAGCTGCGGGGCGAAGATGATGGAAAGCACGACGATCACGGCGAGCGCGAGCCCGACGATGCTCAGGAGGTTGGAGACGTAGTCGTTGCCGCTCTCTTGCCCGCCGCGCTTGCGCGCCTGGACGTAGACGGGCATGAACCCGGTAACGATGAGGCCACCGGCAACAAGGCCGTACAGCTGTGTGAGCAGGTTGTTCGAAAGCGTGTAGCAGCTCGAGATGATGGTCGCGCCCACGGCGAACGCCTGCGCCCACGTGCGCAGGAAGCCCGTCAGGCGGGAGAGGATCACGAGCACGCTCATCATGCGCGTGCTGCGCCCGATATCCGACCGAGTGGCAGTCGTCGTGGCCGAGTTCGCGGGTTCCGCTTGGGCGCTCTGCATATGCTTGGGCTGGTGGGCGCTCGCGTTCGAGGTGGCGTTGTTTGAATGCTTCATGCCGATCCTTTGCGCAGGTCGCTGGGGGCTCAGCGACGGCGTTTCAAGCTAAGCCGCCATTCTAGCACGCGCGCGGCGCGTCGATGGCATCTCCAGATTTGCACGCGGGCTTCTCCGCGTTCGGCTGGGTATTCTGTGTAGGCGCGGCCAGGTGCGAGAGCAAAGTTATACTTGCAAGCTGTTGCTTGCGTTCAAAACACCTCGGAGGCGGTTTATGCCCAGCTCAACCACGTTTTCGCCCATCGAGCGGCGTGACGACTTCATCCCGGTCATCGTTGGCGGCGATCTTGGTGCCTATGCGGTTGGTCGAGAGTTCTATGAGGCGTTCGGCGTTCGGTCCTACTGCATCGCCCCCGCGCCCATCAGCGCCATCTCGCGCTCCACGATCTTCGACGTTGTTCCGCTGCGCAAGATGGATGCCGAGCACATCCGCGAGACGATCTGCGACCTTGCTCGCACGGCGGGCGGCAAGCGCCTGTTCGTGACGAGCAATATGGATATGCATGTCGAGAACATCGCGCGCATCCGCGACAGCCTGCCGCAGGGCGTCGTCGTGCTCGCTGCTCCGCTCGATGCGATACACGCCGTTGATACCAAGGAGTCGTTCGCGCGCCTCGCGGCAGAGCACGGCGTTCGTCTGCCCAAGACGGTGAACGTCTCGCTCGCCGGCGACGCGCCCATCGAGCCCTGGCCCGACGCCTTCCCGGTCATCGTCAAGGCTTCCTCGTCCGTTGAATATGTGCCGGCGCGGCGCAGGGGGTTCGACAAGGTCTATCTACTCCAATCCCAGCCCGAGGTCGACGACCTGTTCCGGCGTCTGCGCGAGGTGGGCTTCTCGGGCACCATGCTTATGCAGCAGCCGGTCTTTGGCGACGACACCTTCAAGCGCTCGCTCACCGTCTACATCGATCGGCGTGGCGAGCTCGTGCTCGATACGGGCGCGCAGGTGCTGCTCGAGGACCACAAGCCCGACATGATCGGCAACCCCGTGACCATGGTCACGCGCGATCTCTCCGCGTTCTCGCGGGGAGCGGTCGAGCTGCTGCGCTCGGTGGGCTGGCATGGGCCGGCGAACTTCGACCTCAAGGTAGACGAGCGCACGGGCGAGCTTTTCGTCTTCGAGTGCAACCCGCGCTTGGGGAGGAACTCGTATTACGTATCTGCTTCGGCGGTGAACCCCATGTGGCTTGGTGTGAAGGACCTGCTCGACGAGGAGGACCTGCCGCTCTTCACGCACCGCGAGACGGCGCTCTACTCCGTGGTGCCCTTGCGTCTCGCACTGCGCTATCTTTCGGGCGATCTTGCCAGCGAGGCGCGCTCCCTGATTCGCGCCGGTAGGGCAGTGAATCCCACGAAGGCACCCTTCGAACACGACCTGCGCCGCAACCTTACGGAGGCGGCCATCGGCCTCAACTACTATCGCAAGTTCGCGAAGTACTACCCCCGCATCAACGCGACGGGTATCTAGTGGGAGGCCCGTGCTCCAGCGTGACGGGCGTCTAGCGGAAGAGCTCGTGCTTGGGTGGGCGGACGGCGCCGTGCGAATTGGAGAACGGCTCCGTACGAAAGAGATCGCGGCGCCGTGAGCGAATCGGCAGCCGTTCCGCGCGAATCTTGCCGCGCGCATCTTAAGCAGTGTGCCCATCGTTTGAAGCTTGGGCGCGGCGGTGGCGTGTGCGGCGCATGGTTGGTATAGTGAACAGGTCTTGCGATTGAGAGGACTGATGATATGCAGCTCAAACGTGCCAGAATCGCTGTAACGCTGTTCGCCTCCGCGTCGCTCGCACTGAGCGGCGTGCCGGCTACTGCCTTTGCGGACGATCCAGCGGACCTTCAGTCGAAGGTCAACGACGCGTACAGCACGCTTATGACATATTCCAACGAGCTCGAGGCGGCAAATAACGAGCTCTACCAGCTCCAGTCCGACCTTGAGTCGGTGCAGGCCGAGATTCAGCAGACCGAGGCTGATATCGAGGAGAAGCAGCAGGAGCTTGAGCAGGGCCAGGCCGAGCTTTCGCAGCGCCTTGCCGAGACCTACAAGCAGAACAGCTCCAACAGCACGCTTTCCGTGGTGCTCGGCGCTTCCGATTTCGAGGAACTGCTTTCTCGCGTCTACTATGCGAATAGCATGGCCAACCGCGATGCCGAGCTCATCGATCAGGTGAAGCAGACGCAGCAGGAGCTCGAGCAGAAGAAGAGCGACCTTGCGACGCAGGAGCAAGAGCAGCAGCAGCTGGTGAGCGATCAGCAGCAGAAGACCGAGGATATCCAGTCGAAGGTTTCCGAGCAGCAGTCGTATTACAACAGCCTTGATAGCGAGCTCCAGACCGCTCTGGCCGAGGAGGCGGCGCGTGCCGCTGCCGAGCAGGCTGCAGCCGAGGAGGCCGCCAACAACAACCAGGGTGGCGGCAGCGATAACGGCAATTCGAATAACGACAACGGTGGATCTGGCGACAACGGGGGCTCCAACGACAACGGCGGCGGCTCCAACAACGGAGGGTCCAATAACAACGGCGGCTCCAGCAACAACGGTGGATCCAGCGGCGGTGGCGGCTCGAACAACAACACCGATTCCGGTAATGCTCCGTCAAGCGTCGTAGATATCGCGCTGGCGCAGGTTGGCAAGCCGTATGTCTTTGGCACCGAGGGCCCCGACACGTTCGATTGCTCCGGCCTGGTGCAGTATAGCTACAAGCGAGTCGGCATTTCGCTTCCGCATTCCTCCCAGGCTCAGTGCAATCTTGTGAAAAATAAGGGCCATCTGGTCACGAATACTTCCTACCTCTCGCCTGGCGACCTCGTGTTCTGGGGTTACGGCGTCAGCAGCTCAAGCATCTATCACGTCGGCATCTATATCGGTGGCGGCCGCTACGTGCATGCATCGTCGCCCGGCGTTGGTGTCATCACGAGCAGCCTCAGCTCGAATTCCCGCAACTTCGTTGGTGGCGGCTCGCCGGTATAGCAAACAGCCCTCCAGGGCAGAGCGATGCGCTCGATAGCAACGGCCCGCAGCGTGGAAACACGTTGCGGGCCGTTTTTCATCGGGTGAGGCGGTGGGGCCGCATGGAAGATGTATGGACGCGGGGTGCAAGCGGGAGGGCGGCGCTCCGGCAGCGAGCGCGAATCATCCCGCGACACCCCGCTTGCGGGTTCGAGTCGCTCAGCGACACCATGCTCGCAGGGCACAAGCGGGCAAGCTCCACTTCCGCGTACAACTAGAACGAGGTGTTCGTGGGCTCGGGATAGTAGCGCTTGAATTTGCGCACCTGGTTCCACTCGGTGAGGAGCACATCGGCCACGCGCCTGATGCTGCGGTCCTTGTCGTAGCGCTGCGGGTCAAAGACCTTTCCCTCGCGGACAAGCCGCTCCATGCGCGCTCGCAGCTGTTCGTCGCGCACATAATGGCGCAGCAGTCGCAGGGGAACGAGGGTATAGAGAATCTCGTTCTCGGCGCGCATGGGATCAAGTGCTCGTCCGCGCACGAGATCTTCGACGCACGCGCGCATTGGGTTCACGCCTGCAGCGCACACATAGTACGAGTTCCGCCCGATGCGCGGATTGACCTCAAGGAACAGCATGCGGCCGGTCTTGGGGTCGCGCTTGACGTCGAAGTTTGCGTAGCCGCGGTAGCCCACCGCGCAGAGCATTTCCGCACAGCGCTGCCATACCTCGGGCATCGAGGTCGTAATCATTGCCACAGGGTTGCCGAGCATCGAGGGCGCGTGGTCCTCGAGCAGCACGTTCGCCCCGCCAAAGAGGGTGGGCCTACCGTTGCTGTCGATATAGAGGGTCACGCTGTCCATGTAGGTATCATCGCCGCCGATGAGCTCTTGGACGATGAACGTTCCGGCAAAGCCGGCGGCCCGCAGGTCGTGCCAGAGTTCATCGAGCTGCGCCTGGCGTTCGATGAAGTAGACCTTTTTGAATCCACGGCTCATGTATCCAGCATATTCGGGCGAGAATGCGGGCTTTGCAACCACGGGGAAGGGGAGCTCGCACGGCGCGATTGCGTCTGCGCCAGCGAGTCGCACGGTTTCCGATGCGGGCGCGTCCAGCCCGTGCTCGCGGCATAGCTCGGCGAAACGGTCCTTGTGCGAGACCTGGTCGATGACGTCGCGCGAGGGCGTGGGTGTGCGCACGTATGGCAGGGCATCTCGCACGGCGAGCACGGCTGGGATGCATGCCTCGGAGTTCGTGAGGAAGAGGATCGTGCGCGCGGGATCCTCTTCATGAATGCGTTCGACGGTGGCTATGACCTCGTCTGGCTCGAGCGAGCCGAGGGGGATGTGGCGGAAGATGGAAGAGTGCAGGATAGCGCCGATGGGCTGCTTGACCAAGCAGATGGAGGTGCAACCGTAGGCCTCGTGAAACTCACGGCCAAGCGCGTAGGCACCGATATCGCCGCCGAGGATTACGGGAACGAAATCACGAGCTGGGATAGTTGATGGGGAGGGCATAGGACTCCTTGAGGGGACGCTTTGCTCGCGGTGCCCGTGGGCGCCGGAGTGCGCTTCGTAGAATTGAAGACGGAGCACCCATCATAGCATAGGGGCATCGTGGCGGACGGGTGCTGCGGCTGGCTGCCGCTTCCGGTTGCTCCCGCCCCGGCGGATCGCTGCAGGTTGTTCCCACCTCAGCGGATCGCTAAAGGCTGCTGCGACCCTAGTTGCGCTGCGCCCTAGCGATTCGCCGCAGGCTGCTGTCCCCGACTGCGCCGTGTCCCGACAGTGCCTGGTCGCTCGCACCCCGACGGGCCGCGGTGGGACTCAACTTGCATGCCGAATTACGCAATAAGACAACGAAATATGCTCCTTATTGCGTAAATCGGCATGTAAGTTTACTTTGTCGATTATTCGCTCGAGTTTTCCGCGCGACACGGGAGCGCATGCCAAGAGGGGCGCGCAGTGCCATTCGCCGGCCATCACCTCGGCGCCTGCGGATAACAGCAGCGATGCCCGCCGCTAGCCGGGAGCGCCAGCGCCGACGAGCCCCGGTGCCCAAACGCCAGATGCCCTCCACGATTCTGTTATTTTGCTGCCGCGGAACGGCCTGCAGCTGCTCCGGGGCCAAAGGGCGTAGGATGGAGGGCCGTAAGAAATGCCGTACAAGACAACGCCTGCGCGACCCATCTGCGCGGGAGAGCAGGGAGTGAATGGGACGATGGTGGTACGTGAGCTTTCTCGCGAGGCATACGAGCAGGTATTGAGCGCGCGTACGGCGCCCGTGCCCGTCGAGCAGCTGCCCGTATGGCTCGACTACCAAAAGACCATCGAGGGCCGCTCTCCGTGGGGTTACTGCTCGGTCGAGAGCGACGGCCAGGTCATCGCGGCCGTGGCGTTCTCCCAGTTCGAAACCCATGGCTATCGCTTCTTGCGCGCGCCGCACGGCCCCGTGTGGATCGTTGACCGTACGCCCGAGCTCGAGCGCGCGGTCCTCGAGGCGATTTCGGCCTACGTTCGGGGACGCGACCGCAAGCAGGTGTTCATGCGCATGGCGGTCGAGACCCCCTGCGACCTCGCGTGCCCGGTGCTTTCAACCTTGCCCTACGACACCACCGTCGTGATCGACCTCACCGGCGGAGACGACGAGATCCTTGCCCGCATGAAGCCGCGCGGTCGCCGCGACGTGCGCAAAGCGCTGCGCGAGTGCCCCGCTCAGATGGCGGACGAGACCGCCCGCGCCGCCGAAGACTTCAGCGAGTATTACCAGGTCATGTGCGAGACGGGCTCGCGCGACGGTTTTGCGCCCGCGCCCTGCGCTGATTATCAGAACATGGTGCGCATCTTGGGCGCCGAGCATTGCCGCGTGCTCGCGGCGCGCGTGGACGGCAAGGTCGTCGCGTGGAGCTTGCTCACCATCTCGGGTGCGCTTGCCACCCGCTACTATGCGGCAACGGCTATCGGCAGCGGCAGGCTGCGCGTGGCCGATGCCCTGCTGTTCTTCGAGTGCCAGCAGGCTGCTGAGCTTGGGTGCACCGCGTACGACCTCATGGCTATCGGCAGCGATTTCCAGCCCGAGCTCAAGAATCTGAACGAATTCAAGACCAAGTTCGCCAAGGAGGGCGTGCGCGCCGTTGCCCCCGATCGCGATGTGCCGCTCAAGAAGGCGTTCTATACCGCGCTCGTCAAGGCGCGCGGCTTGCGCTCGGCGATCAGGAAGGCCCGGTAGCGCATGGCGGAGGCCGATGCCCTGCACGACCATCTCGCTCGCCTCGCTGCGGAGGTCGATCATGTTCCCACGGATCCGGGGTGCTATCTCTGGAAAGATGCCTCGGGCACGGTCATCTATGTTGGTAAGGCCAAAAACCTGCGTGCGCGCATGCGCCAGTATGTGACCCTGACCGACGACCGCGCCAAGATTCCCCTCATGATGCAGCTCGTGGAGAGCTTCGATTACCTGGTGGTGGATACCGAGCACGAGGCGCTCGTCTTGGAGCGCGAGCTCATCGGCCAATATCGGCCCTACTTCAACGTCGACTTCAAAGACGATAAGAGCTATCCCTTCATCGCCATCACTAAAGGCGACGTGTATCCCGCTATCAAGTACACACGCGAGAAGCACAAGCCCGGCACGCGCTATTTCGGCCCGTATACCGATAGCCGTGCCGCGCGCGAGACCATCGACACGATCCGCAAGGTTATTCCTATCTGCATCGCGACCTGCGCGGAGTGGAAGCGCACGCGACGGCTCATTGAGGCGCATGTAGACGAGAGCGACGTGATCAACCTCGTGTGCGCGCAGCATGGACGTCCGTGCTTCGATTACCACGTTGGGCGCGGCCCCGGCGCCTGCGTGGGCGCCATAACGCCGCAGGATTATGCTGACAATGTGAGGCGCGTCGAGCGGTTCCTCTCGGGCCGCCGGCGTGAGGTGGTCGATGAACTTTCTAGCGAGATGGGGCGTGCCGCCGAGGAGCTCGATTTCGAGCGCGCGGGCCGCATCAAGCGGCGGCTCGAGGTCATCAACGGGCTCGATGATCGCCAACAGGTGGTCTTCCCCTCGCGCGTCGACATCGATGTGGTCGGGTTCTTCCGCGAGGAGACCATCGCGGGGGCCTGCGTCTTCGTGGTGCGCGACGGTCGAACGCAGCGAAGCTGCGAATTCATCCTGGACAAGGGGCTCGATGTATCGGAGGAGGAGCTCGTCGGAGGCTTCATCAAGCGCTATTACGATGAGACCTCGGATATTCCTTCCGAGGTGAACGTGGCATGCGAGCTTGCGGACGCTGAGCTCATCGGGGCATGGCTTACCGAGAGACGAGGCCGCGTGTGCCGCGTGCATCGCCCGCAGCGTGGCGAGAAGCATCGTCTGCTCGAGACCGCCGAGCGAAACGCCCGACACGCGCTCATGCGCTACATGATGCGCACCGGGTATGCTGACGACCGCACCAATCAAGCGCTTCTGCAGCTGGAGAGCGCCCTTGCGCTGCCGGCGCCGCCCCTGCGCATCGAGTGCTTCGATATCTCGACCATCCACGGTGCCTTCACCGTGGCGTCGATGGTGGTCTTCACCAACGGCAAGCCCGATAAGTCGCAATACCGGCGGTTCAAGATTCGCAGCATCACGGGCGAGGCGAACGACTTCCTCTCCATGCAGGAGGTGCTGGGGCGCAGGTACGCCCCCGAACGCATGGCAGACGAGCGCTTCGGCGCGCGCCCCGATCTGCTCGTGGTCGATGGCGGTAAGCCGCAGCTCACCGCGGCGCTCACGCAGCTCGAAGGGTTGGGCCTCGATATTCCCGTCTGCGGTCTTGCCAAGGCCGATGAGGAGGTGTTCGTCCCCTGGGACGAGACGCCCGTGGTTTTGCCCAACGGTTCTGCCTCGCTCTACCTCATCAAACAGGTGCGCGACGAGGCGCACCGCTTCGCGATCACCTTCCATCGAGAGTTGCGCGGCAAGGCCATGACCGTTTCCGTGCTCGACGAGGTCGAGGGCGTGGGGCCCACGCGCAAGCGGGCCATCATGCGGCACTTTGGTTCCATGAAGAAGCTCCGCGCGGCGAGCGCAGACGAGATCGCGGCCGTGAAGGGCGTGCCGCGGCATGTGGCGGAGGACGTGTACCGAACGCTTCGTGCTTGGGATGCCGAGCGAGAGGCCGGGCGCGCGGATGGCTGCGCTGGTGAGCACGCAGACGGCCACACCGGCGAGCGCGCAGACGACCGCGCAGGCGAGCACACGGACGGTCGCGCGGGCTCTGGCTCCTGACATTGGTACGTGCAGGTACAACATCGCATGAAAGGGGACGCCGTGTCTATTCACCCGCTCATCCAGTCACTTAAGGGAACGCTGATCGTGAGCGTTCAGGCATATCCGGGCGAGCCGCTCCGCACGCCGGAAACTATGGCGCTCATGGCGCGCGCGTGCGAGCTTGGTGGGGCTGCGGCCATTCGTTGCCAGGGGCTTGCCGATATCTCGGCGATAAAAGGGCGTGTCGAGGTGCCGGTCATCGGATTGTGGAAGGATGGCCACGACGGCGTCTACATCACGCCGACGCTTCGGCATGCGCGCGCCTGTGTGGCGGCCGGAGCCGACATCGTGGCCATTGATGCCACGGACCGCCCCCGTCCCGATGGAAAGTCGGTGGCCGACACCCTCGCTCCCCTTAAGGAGGAGGGGGTGCTCACCATGGCTGACTGCATGACCATCGACGACATTCGCCGTGCGGTCGACCTTGGGTTCGATATCGTATCGACGACGCTTTCCCATGGGGTCGCAGCGATCGACTGCACGATGGCCGATGGGCCCGACCTCCCGCTTCTTCGGCAGGCTGCCGAGGAGTTCCCCGGGTTCCCCGTGGTCTGCGAGGGCCGCGTGCACACGCCGGCCGAGGCCCGGGCCGCTATGGACGCCGGCGCCTGGGCGGTGGTGGTGGGAACGGCCATCACGCATCCCACGAGCATCACGAACTGGTTTGCCGCCGCGCTGGATGCATAGAGGGCTCGCCGTTGTCGCAAGCGATTGATTAATCGCGTACGGGTCGCTCTGGTGGCTCGCGAGCGGGGTGCCGTTTTGCTCGCGCGCGGCCGGAGCGTCCTGTCGGTAGGGGAGGCGCACGGGTATACTGGGGAGGACGGCTCGACGGCAGGAAGGCGATCCCCATGGCAGAGATGAATCCTCAGGCGATCACGGCGGCGGAGCTCGCCGATCGCGTTCCGGACATCGTGATCATCACAGGTATGAGCGGGTCTGGGCGCACGCAGGCCATGCACGTGTTCGAGGACATGGGCTATTTCTGCATCGATAACCTCCCGCCGAGCCTCGTGCTGCAACTCGCCCAGCTGGTGGGCATCAACACGGGCGTGGGGCGACATCTCGCCGTGACCTGCGACCTGCGTAGCCAGGGGCTCTTCGACGAGCTACTCGATGTGATCGTATCGCTCGAGGCGCACGAGATGACCTGCAAGGTCGTCTATCTCGAGGCGTCGGACGAGGTGCTCATGCGTCGCTATAACGAGAACCGCCGCCGGCATCCGCTTGCAAAGCCGGGCGAATCCACCGCCGATGCCATCCAGCGCGAGCGCGTCCAACTGCGCAAGGTGCGTGATCGGGCCGACATGATCATCGACACGAGCCGTCTGCGCGTATCGGCGCTGCGCACGCGGCTGCGCCTTGCGTTTTCCGAGCTCACCGACCAGCAGCTGATGGATGTGCAGGTTTTCTCGTTCGGCTTCAAGCATGGCATGCCGGTCGAGGCGGATATCATGATCGACGTCCGCTTCCTGCCCAATCCCTTCTACGACCCCGAGATGCGCACCATGACGGGGCTCGATGAGAAGGTGTCGACCTTCGTGCTCGAGCATCCGAAGACGAAGGAGTTCCTCACCGCGTGGTACCAGCTGCTCGATGCCGTGATGCCTGGCTATGTGGCCGAGGGCAAGCCGCAGCTATCGATCGCCATCGGCTGCACGGGCGGCCAGCATCGCAGCGTGGCCATCGCTGAGGCCACGGCGCGCTATCTGGAGCGCCAGCAGTACCATGTGTCGATTTCGCATCGCGACCTAGCGCGTGCCAACAAGACCGCGACGGGCGAGGCTCACTAGGGCCTGGTGGGGATTGGTCGCGTTGGGTCATTTTGGGACGGGGTTGTTTTGACTCACTCGGTGAGTCAAAACAACCCCGTCCCAAAATGACCCAACGCGACCGACCTAGGGAGGAACGGGTGTATGTCATTTACGGCTGAGGTGCGCGATGAGCTTTCGCGTTGCGAGCCCACCTGCGAGTACTGCGACCTTGCGACGCTCGCGGCCCTCGTTCGCGTTTGCGGGACGCTCTCTATCACGGGGCCCGGCCGCTACCGGCTCACGGTTGCCACCGAGACCGGTGCCGTGGCCCGCACCATGCTCGGGCTCACCCATAAGATCTTGAAGCTGCGCACCGAGTTCACCGTCCGCCGCTCGGTGCTCCACAAGGTACGCAACTACCTCATCACCCTGCCCGATCAGCCTGGGCTCGACAAGGCGCTCGTGCTGCTTGGCATTCTCGACCGCCGCGGCGGGCTCGTGCGCGGGATTCCCCGGCATGTGGTGGCGCGGCCCTGCTGCCGTCTTGCCTACATCCGCGGGGCGCTGATCGCGGGGGGCTTCGTGGCGGACCCCCGTGGCGACTTTCATCTTGAGATCGCCGTGCAGGGGGAGGAGTTCGCCGACGCGCTCGCCGAGCTCATCGGGCAGATCGGGGTCAATGCCCGTGTGAACCGGCGCAAGTCGACCTTCGCCGTCTACGTGAAGAGCGCGCGCGACATCCGTGCCCTCCTCGAAGCGGTGGGGGCTCAGCGCAGCGTGGACGTCCTGGAGGACGCCCGCGCCATGAAGTCGGTGAAGAACGAGGTCAATCGCAAGGTGAACGCCGAGCTCGCCAACCAGACACGGAGCGCCGGTGCGGCACAGCACCAGCTCGAGCTCATCGCGGAGGTTGAGCGCCGGGGGCTGCGGGGCACGCTTCCCCGTGCTCTGGAGGACTTCTGCGCCCTCCGAGAGGCGTATCCAGACCTATCGCTTCGCGATCTGGGCGAGGTTTCGGACCCCCCGCTCTCGAAATCTGCCCTCTACCACCGGGTGCTGCGCTTGGAAAAGCTCTTGGAATGATAAAACGAACCGGGTTCGTTTTATCATTCTGCGGAAATCTGCTGGCTGGTTAGGTTTAAAGCGTTTCAATGCAAGGGAATCATCAAAAAGTGCGCAATTACGCGAATAGGGCTTAGAAAAAAAGGTATATTTGGTGAGTGGTTAGTTTGTGGGTCTAAACGGTGGGCAAAGAACCCGCCGGGCCCTACGAAAGGAGACACACATGGCAGTAAAGGTTGCGATTAATGGCTTTGGCCGCATCGGTCGTCTCGCGTTCCGCCAGATGTTCGGTCACGAGGGCTCCGAGATCGTCGCGATCAACGACCTCACCTCCCCGGACATGCTCGCGTACCTGCTGAAGTACGACTCCACGCAGGGCAACTATAGCCGCGATCACGAGGTCACCGCCGGTGAGAACTCCATTACCGTCGACGGCAAGGAGATCACCATCTACAAGGAGGCCGACGCCAACAACCTCCCGTGGGGCGAGCTCGGTGTCGACGTCGTGCTCGAGTGCACCGGCTTCTACACCTCCAAGGAGAAGGCTCAGGCCCACATCAACGCTGGCGCCAAGAAGGTCGTCATCTCCGCTCCCGCGGGCAACGATCTCCCCACGATCGTCTACAACGTGAACCATGAGCAGCTCACGGCCGAGGACAACATCATCTCCGCCGCGTCCTGCACCACCAACTGCCTCGCCCCGATGGCCAAGGGTCTCAACGACTTCGCGCCCATCGTGTCCGGCATCATGACCACCATCCATGCCTGGACCGGCGACCAGATGCCGCTCGACGGCCCGCAGCGCAAGGGCAACAAGCGTCGTAGCCGCGCCTGCGCCGTGAACATCGTCCCGAACTCCACCGGTGCCGCCAAGGCCATCGGCCTCGTGCTCCCCGAGCTCAACGGTAAGCTCATCGGTGCCGCCCAGCGCGTTCCCACCCCCACCGGCTCCCTCACCAACCTCTATGCCGTGGTTGACAAGGAAGTCACCAAGGACGAGGTCAACGCCGCTATGAAGGCTTACGCCGCGACCATCTCCGAGACCTTTGGCTACAACGAGGACGACATCGTCTCCACCGACATCATCGGCGAGACCCATGGCTCGATCTTCGACGCCACCCAGACCATGTGCGCCCCGCTCGGCAACGGTCAGACGCTCGTTCAGGTCACCTCTTGGTACGACAACGAGAACTCCTACACCTCCCAGATGGTCCGCACCATCAAGTACTTCGAGAAGTTCGTCGCCTAATCGCGCGTTTCTCGCATGCTTGGGCGCGGTCGCAGCTCACAGGGCCGCGGCCGCGCCCTTTTTGTATTCACCAGATAGAAAGAGGAGCGAAATGGCTTTCACCAAGAAGACCGTCCGCGACATCGATGTGGACGGCAAGCGCGTGCTCATGCGCGTCGACTTCAACGTGCCGCTGAAGGACGGCGTCGTGACCGACGACACCCGCGTGCGCGCCGCCATTCCCACCATCGAGTACCTGAAGCAGCACAACGCCAAGATCATTCTCATGAGCCATCTCGGCCGCCCCAAGGGCGATGGCCCCGAGCCCGAGCTCTCGCTCAAGCCTGCTGCCGATAAGCTCGCTGAGCTCACCGGCTTCGACGTGAAGTTCGTCGACGACACCTATGGCGAGAAGGCCGCCGAGGCCGTGGCCGCGCTCGAGCCGGGCGACATCCTGGTGCTCGAGAACGTCCGCTTCGACAAGCGCGAGAAGAAGAACGACCCCGAGATCGCCAAGACCCTTGCCTCCTATGGCGACGTCTTCGTGCTCGACGCCTTCGGCACCGCGCACCGCGCCCAGGGCTCCGTGGTTGGCCCTGCCGAGTACCTGCCGGCGGTCGCTGGCTTCCTGCTTGAGAAGGAAGTCGACACGCTCACCAGCATCTTCGCCGAGCCGGAGCGCCCGTTCGTGGCCATCGTGGGCGGCTCCAAGGTGTCCTCCAAGATCGGCGTGCTCGATCACCTCATCGACTCCGCCGATACGCTGATCATCGGCGGCGGCATGGCCTACACCTTCTTCCTGGCCAAGGGCTACAAGACCGTCGGCACCTCCCTCAAGGAAGAGGACTGGATTGAGCGCGCGGCCGAGATGCTCAAGAAGGCCGAGGACAAGGGCGTGAAGATCCTGCTCCCGGTCGACAACGTCGTGGCCGACCACTTCGGCGAGGATGCCGAGGGCGAGGTTGTGGCTTCCGACGCCATCCCCGAGGACCGCATGGGTATGGATATCGGCCCCAAGACCGAGAAGCTCTATGCCGACGCCATCGCCGAGGCCAAGACCGTGTTCTGGAACGGCCCCATGGGCGTCTTTGAGTTCGACAACTTCGCGCACGGCACCCAGGCGGTCGCCGAGGCCGTGGCCGCGAACGAGGGCTGCACCTCGATCATCGGCGGCGGCGACTCCGTCGCAGCCGTGAACAAGTTCAACCTGGCCGACAAGATGTCCTGGATCTCCACGGGTGGCGGCGCCTCCATGGAGCTCGTCGAGGGCAAGGCCCTTCCTGGAGTGGAGGCTCTGAACGATGCCGAGTAAGCGTACCCGCCTCATCGCAGGCAACTGGAAGATGAACAACGACCTCAACGAGGCCAAGGACCTGGCGCAGGCGCTCGTCGCCGCGCTGCCCGAGATTCCCGAGGGCGTCGAGGTGTGCGTCTGCCCGCCGACCGTCGACCTTCGCGTCGTGTCTTGCAAGGGCGGCGTCAAGGAGAGCCCGATCAAGCTCGGTGCTCAGAACGTGTACTGGGAGGCCTCCGGCGCCTACACCGGCGAGACCTCTGTTGCCATGCTCAAGAGCGTGCCCGTCGAGTACTGCATCATCGGCCACTCTGAGCGTCGCGACTACTTCAAGGAGACCGACGAGGACGAGAACAAGAAGGCCAAGGCGCTCATCGCCGGCGGCATCGTCCCGATCTTCTGCTGCGGCGAGAGCCTCGAGACCCGTGAGGCGGGCGAGCACGTTGCGTTCGTGACCGCTCAGATCAAGGCTGGCCTCGAGGGCGTCGAGATTTCCTCCGGCGACCAGCTCGTCATCGCCTACGAGCCCATCTGGGCCATCGGCACCGGCAAGACCGCCACGGCCGATGACGCCCAGGAGGTCTGCGGCGCCATCCGCGCCACCCTGGTCGAGATCTTCGGCCAGGAGATCGCCGACGGCATCCGCGTGCTCTACGGTGGCTCCGCCAAGCCCGAGAACATCGCCGGCTTCCTGGAGAAGGAAGACGTCGACGGCGCGCTCGTGGGCGGCGCCTCGCTCAAGGCCGATAGCTTCGCGGCCATGGTCGAGAAGGCGGGGGAGTAGCGCATGGCAGAGCGTCATCTTCCTGCGCTCCTGGTCATCATGGACGGCTTCGGCCTCGCCCCTGCGGGCGACAACAACGCCGTCTTCAAGGCCAACAAGCCCTACCTGGATAAGCTCTGGGAGGAGTACCCGCACACCACGCTCGGTGCTTCGGGCGAGGACGTGGGCCTGCCTGCGGGCCAGATGGGCAACTCCGAGGTCGGCCACCTGAACATCGGCGCCGGCCGCATCGTGTTCCAGGAGCTCAGCCGCATCAACAACTCCATCATCGATGGTTCCATCGAGGAGAACCCGACGCTCGCGACTGCCATGGAGGACGTCGCCGCGCGCGGTGGCACCGTCCACCTGCTGGGCCTCGTGTCCCCGGGCGGCGTGCACTCCATGCAGCGCCACGGCGAGACCCTCTCGGTGCTTGCTGCCATGCACGGCGTCGAGAAGATTCGCTTCCACTGCTTCATGGACGGCCGCGACGTGGACCCGCACTCCGGTGCCGGCTACATCGAGACCCTTGCCGAGAACCTCGAGGCCCTTTCCAAGTACACCGGCGTCGATGCGCGCATCGCCACCGTGTCCGGTCGTTACTGGGCTATGGACCGCGACAATCGCTGGGAGCGCGTCGAGCGCGCCTACGACGTCATCACGCTGCCTTACGACGGCGAGGACGTGGACCCGGTCGCGGGTGTTAAGGCTTACTACGAGAAGGACGAGCGCGGCGACGAGTTCGTCGAGCCGTTCGCCTGCCACAACGAGGGCGTGCACGACGGCGACGCGATGGTGTTCTTCAACTTCCGTCCCGATCGCGCCCGCGAGATGACTCGAGCCTTCACCGAGAAGAACTTCAACGGGTTCGATCGCAAGGTTGCGCCGAAGCTCTCGCACTTCGTGTCGATGACCGAGTACGACGAGACGTTCAAGAACGTCGAGGTGGCCTTCCCCAAGACCTTCCCCGAGAACGTGCTTGCCGATGTTATCGCGCAGAACGGTTTGAAGCAGCTGCATACGGCGGAGACCGAGAAGTATGCGCATGTGACGTTCTTCCTGAACGGCGGCGTCGAGGAACCCAAGGAAGGGGAGGAGCGCGTGCTCGTTCCCTCGCCCAAGGTCGCTACCTACGACCTGCAGCCCGAGATGTCTGAGCCCGAGGTCACCGAGAAGCTCGTCGAGGCCATCAACGAGGACCGTGCGGACTTCTACATCGTCAACTATGCGAACTGCGACATGGTTGGCCACACCGGCGTCTTTGACGCTGCGGTGAAGGCGGTCGAGGCTGTGGACGATGGCCTTTCCAAGGTTATCCCCGCCATTCTCGCCAAGGGCGGCTTTGCGCTCATCACGGCCGACCATGGCAACGCGGACCATATGTACGACGTGGACGACGCGGGCGAGAAGCACCCGTTCACGGCGCACACCACCAACCGCGTGCCGTTTATCGTGGTCGACCCGGCCGCTAAGCTCACCGGTATCGAGGACGGGCGCCTCTCGGACATCGCTCCGACCATGCTCTCCCTCGCCGGCATCGAGCCTTCTGCCGAGATGACCGGTCGCATTCTCGCCACCGAGGACTAACCAGTCATTCTGGGACGGGTTTGTTTTGACCCATGTAGGGGCTGTCGCACTCTGCGGCAGCCCCTTTCTTGTATGCGTCTGCGTCAAAATGGGACGGGTTTGTTTTGACTCACTTCGGTCAAAATGGGGTCAAAATGGGACGGGGTTGTTTTGACTCGCTTCGATGATGCCTGTGAGAGAAGCGGGTGAATTTGGCAGCGAGTATCGATCGCCCCGCTCTGTAAATGAGGCAGTTTTCAGCTTCCAGCAATATCCCTTTCAGGTATTTGTCAGTTAGTGTTTAGTGTGGAAAACTGCAGGTACCGACTACCGTTTTTCTAATACCGCTCGCCGTGGACGACATGACGCACCCTTTTGAACGCCCTACGCTTTGAGGACGCTCGCTGCGGGGAGCAATGGCATTCGCGAAGCTTGACGACGAAGATGCGACGGATGGCGTGGGATCGCGACGCCACTCTCTACAGGCGATGCTCAAACGTCGTAATACCAAGGGGTGATGGGGAATGCCGCGCGTGGCACGACAGATTGCAGGCTCGGGCTTCTATCACGTGACGTGCCGGGGAAATGGCCGTCAGCTGCTCTTTGAGGACGATGAAGACCGCCGACATTACTTAGTGTTGCTGGAGAACAAAGCGAGATCGCATGAGGTGGCGGTGCTTGCGTGGTGTCTCATGGACAACCATGTTCACCTTCTGCTTGATGATCCGAAGAACGAGGTCAGTCACATGATGCATGGCCTCACAACGGCCTACGCCCAGTATTTCAATTGTAAAACCGGTCATGTCGGCGCGGTTTTTCAGGGCAGGTTCACTGGCGTGCCTATTACGGACGATCGTCAACTGTTGCAGGCGGTCCGGTATATTCACGAAAACCCGGCGAAGGCTAACATCGCGGCGGTCGATCGATATCGGTGGAGCAGCTATCAGGAGTATCTAACTGGTGGCGGTATTGTGTCGAGTGAGCTCATCCTTGATATGGTGGGCGGCCCCAAGGGCTTCAGGGAGCTATTTCAGGACGAGAGATACGCATACTATTATGTGAGAGCGTCGCGTAGGGTTGCCGACGACGAGGCTCTATCGGCGGCGAGATGCGCGCTAGAAGGCGGGCAGCCAGGTGATATCAAGGCTCTTTGCCGAGAAGATCGGGATGAGGCTTTGCGCAGGCTTAGGGAGACGGGGTTGACTGTCAAGCAAATTGAACGGTTGACGGGCATTGGAAAAAGCTCGATTACGCGAGCAACGGCCGTACGTAACGATATGACCCGCTCCCAATAAATCGTTGCAAGCCCGCTTCATCCTGCATAGGAGGGCGACGTGCAAAATGAGCCAAAACGTCTCCGTCCCATTTTGACCGGAGGACGAGGTGCAAAATGAATCAAAACAACCCCGTCCCATTTTGACTTGTATCAGGATATGAATACCAGTTTTGGATGATGGTGACAATTGACATAATGGTGTGCTATCATGCGAGAGTTTTGCTGTGGTGAAAAGGAGTCGTTTATGGGTCCCTTCCAGGTCATCATTTTCATCGTGTGGGCGCTCTCCGCGCTCGCGCTCATTGCCCTCGTGCTCATGCACTCCGGCAAGGGCACCGGTGTTTCCGATATGATCGCCAGCTCGCTTTATAACTCCAGTGCAGCTACGGGCGTCATGGAGCGCAATCTCGACCGGCTTACGGTGATCGTCGCCGTGGTCTTCGCCGTCTGTGTTGTCCTGTGCATGTTCTTCTTCCCGCAGGGCGGAATTCAGGGCGTCGATTTCGTCTAAAGCGTCCGGCGCCGCTCGATTGCAGGAGAACCGTTCACCGGCTCGATTCGACCGTTCATCGCTGGAGCGCCCGAAAGGCGTTTTCACGATAAAGAGCGCTCATCAAGCATAATTTCATCGTTATTACGCAGACGCATCCCGCTCTGGCATGGCCTTGAGCGGGATGTTTGCATAAAAAGGATTGTGCCATGCATACCGGAAAGGCTTGCGTCGCTTTGTTGAAGTAAAGTGTTTCCTTCGTTTCTGTAAGGTTTCTTGCAGACTTTGTGATGAGAATCCGGTATTGTATTCAAAGCGTCCCTTCGTCTGAGTTGCCATGGGCGAAGATCGACGGATGCATCAAAGGTGGAGCAGATCGGCTCTACCCGTTAAAAAAGGAGGAAGGCATGGCAGATTTCGAGAAGAAGCAGCCGGTGCTCGACCGCCGTCACTTCGTGGGCGGAGCCCTCGCTGCTAGCGCGCTCGCCGCGCTCGCGGGTTGCACCAAGGGTGGCACCACGACCGGTGGTTCCGCAGCCACTGGTGGCGCCCAGGGCGGCACCCTGCGCTACTACATCAACAACCCGGTCTGCATCGAGCCGTACAACCTGCAGGAGGACCAGGGCACCCAGGTCGGCTTCCAGCTGTTCGACTCCCTTACCCAGTACAACTTCGAGACCGGTGAGCTCGAGCCGCTCGCGTGCGAGAGCTGGGAGGTGAACGACGACGCCACTGAGTTCACCTTCCACCTCAAGGAGGCCAAGTTCCACGACGGCACCGACGTCCTCGCTTCCAACTGGAAGTATGGCTGGGAGCGCATCGTGAACCCCGCCACCAACCCCGAGAGCCCCTCGGTCATCGGGTACCACCTCGCCATGATCGCCGGCTACGACGAGCTGGCCGCTGGCGAGGCCGAGGAGATGTCTGGTCTCACCTGCCCGGACGATCACACCCTTGTGGTCACCCTCTCCTACGCTTACGCTGACTTCCCCTATGTCGCCTCTCACCCCGCGCTCGCGCCCATCCCGGACGCTGCCAAGGACATGAGCCAGGTCGACTTCGGCCTTGCGCCCATCGGCAACGGCCCCTTCAAGATGGACGGCGAGTGGGTCGACGGTCAGTACATCAACATCGTGCGCTTCGACGACTACTACGGCGAGCCCGCGATTCTCGATGGCGTCAACTTCATGATCCAGAAGGACGTCGAGACCGCCTACAAGGAGTTCCAGGCTGGTAACCTCGATGTCTCCGACGTGCCCGTCGCTTCGCTTGCGGCCGCGGCCGAGGAGTACGGCGAGTCCGAGGATGGCTACACCATCACCCCGGGCCACCAGTTCCTGAACGGCTCTGAGCCCTCCACCTACTACCTCACCTGCAACGTGGTCGAGGGCCCCTTCGCTGACGTGAACCTGCGTCACGCCGTGTCCATGGCCATCAACCGCCAGGCCATCTGCGATACCCTCTTCCATGGTTCGCGCACCCCGGCCGACAACATCGTCCCGCCCGGAATCGCCGGTTACGAGGAGGGCGCGTGGGAGTACTCCAAGTACGACGTCGACGCCGCGACCGAGATTCTCGACGAGTACTATCCCGCTGATGCCGATGGTAACCGTGGCCTCGAGCTCGAGATCACCTCGAACCAGGACGGCGGCCACAAGGAGGTCATGGACTCCATCATCTCCGACCTCGCCGCTGTGGGTATCACCTGCACCGCGAACACCCCTGACTGGGCTACGGTTCTCGACCTGTATCAGAAGCTCGACTACCAGTTCGGCCGTCTGGGCTGGGTCGCCGACTACCCGATCATGGACAACTTCCTGTATCCGCTGTTCTACACCGGCAACGGCGACAACCGCGCCGGCTACAGCAACCCCACGGTTGACGAGGAGCTCATGGCTGCCCGCCAGACCGTTGATGACGACGAGCGCATCGCTGCGCTGCAGGAAGTCAACAAGCAGATCGCCGAGGACATGCCGGTCATCCCGCTCATGTTCTATACCCACACCATGGTCGGTGGCTCCAACGTGGCGACGATGTATCTCGACCCGCAGAAGAAGGCTGACCTCTCCAAGGCTCAGCTCGTGAGCGCCGAGTAGTTATGATGTAGGTTCCAAATCTGCGCTATAATTTGGAATCTATCTGTACAGGGCGCCTGTCCTCGCAGGATAGGCGCCCGTTTTAGTGGCTGGCCGACGCCATAGCCACGTATCAACGGACCAGGGGAGTATTGTATGGGAAAATACATATTGAAGCGCGTGCTTCAATTCATCCCTGTCTTCATCGGTGTGACCATCATTCTTTTTGCCATGAAGACCATTGTGCCCGGTGACCCGATCTCGATGATCACCGGCGGTCGCTCGGTTCCCGAGCAGACGCGACTCCAGCTTGAGGTGGAGAACAACATGATCTACGGCGACGAAAACGGTCGCCCGATCTACGACGAGAACGGTGACACCATTCCCGTCCCCATCTGGGAGCAGTATATCCGCTACATGGACGACCTGCTCCACGGCGATTTGGGCACTTCGTACCAGAAGAAGCGTCCCGTCACGGACATCTTCGCCGAGAAGTACCCGTACACCATCAAGCTTGCTGTGTGCGCCATCTGCCTCGAGGCGGTTATGGGCATCGGCGCCGGCTTGGTCTCCGCCATCAAGCGCTACTCCTTCTGGGACATTCTGGTAACGCTCATCACGTCGGTCCTTGTTGCTGTTCCGGCATTCTGGCTCGGCATGATCTTACAGTTGATATTCGGCATCTGGCTCAAAGATCTCACCGGAGGCGCCATCTCGCTGCCCATCTCGGGCGCGGGCGGTCCCAATTCTCAATATATGGATTGGGTCCACTACATCTTGCCGGCCTTTACGCTGGCTGCGGTCTCGACCGCCTACACGGCACGCATCATGCGTTCGCAGCTTCTTGACGTCATGAACCAGGATTACATTCGCACCGCGAAGGCCAAGGGCCTGTCCGGCAGGGCGGTCATTCTGCACCATGCGCTCAAGAACGCGCTCATTCCGGTTGTTACCTATATCGGCATCGACTTCGGCGCCATGATGGCCGGCGCGATTCTTACCGAGACGGTGTTCAACTGGCCCGGCGTTGGTTCGGAGATCTACCGCGCCATCTCGTCTCGTGACTGGCCGCTCGTGATGGGCGGCGTCACGATCATCATCGTGGTGGTCATGGTCATCAATCTGCTTGTCGATATCAGCTACGCCTTCCTTGATCCTCGCATCAGGCTTGGCAACAGCAAGAGCGAAGACTAGGAGGGAACACGTCTATGTTGTACCCGAGTCCTACGCAGCGCCTCGGAGAGGCGGCAAAGGCTGAGGCTTCCGCGCCGCACAACGTTTCGGGCGAGGCTTCTCGTACCCTGTGGGGAGATGCCTGGAAGCGCCTACGTAAGAACAAGCTCGCGATCATCGCTGCCGCATGGATCGTGTTCGTGGCGCTTGTTGCTATCACGGCCGATCTCTGGGCCCCTCAGCTTCTTGGCTCGCCCACTGCAGCCGATACCACCGCTATGGCGACGAGCTCGCTGCTGCCTCCGTCGCTTGAGCACCCCTTCGGTACCGACGTCACCGGGCGCGACATTCTGGTCCGCGTGATTTATGGTGCGCGCATCTCGCTTACCATCGGCTTGCTTGCAACCGCCATCTCTACGGTCATCGGCCTCATCATGGGTGCCATCGCCGCATACTACGGCGGCATCTGGGACACCATCATCATGCGTGCCGCCGACATCTTCCTTGCGTTCCCGTACGTGCTTTTCGTGCTTTGCCTGATTGCAGCGCTCGGCCAGAGCATCACGAACGTGTTCATCGCTATCGGTATTCTCGGCTGGCCGTCGATCGCGCGCGTGTTCCGCTCTGCGATCCTCTCCGTTAAGGAGAACGACTACGTTGACGCCGCCCGTTCCATGGGAGCTTCTGACGCCCGCATCATCGCGCGTCACATCTTCCCTAATTCGGTCGCTTCCATCGTGGTCTATGCCACGATGAATATCGGTTCGGCGATTCTTACCGAGGCTTCGATTTCGTTCCTTGGTATGGGCGTGCAGCCGCCCAACCCGTCGTGGGGCATCATGATCCAGGACGGCCAGGCGTATCTTATGACGGCCCCTTGGCTCATGATCATGCCGGGTCTCGCAATCCTTTCTACGGTGCTTGCGTTCACCCTGCTCGGCGACGGCCTGCGCGACGCACTTGACGTCAAGATGAAGGATGCATAATGGCGAAGAAGAACAACAACGGCTACGTCGACCTTAAGACGAAGCCCGTGCCCGAAGGGCGCCATCTGCTCGAGGTCGACAATCTTAAGATGTATTTCCACACGCAGGACGGCGTCGTGCATGCCGTCGACGGCGTGTCTTACACGCTCGATCGCGGCGAGACGCTCGGCGTGGTGGGCGAGTCCGGTTCCGGCAAGTCGGTGACGCACATGACCATCATGGGGCTCATCGATATGCCTCCGGGCAAGATCGAAGACGGCGACATCCTCTATCGAGGCGAGTCGCTCCTCGAGAAGTCCGAAGAGGAGATGCAGCACATTCGCGGCAACGATATCGCGATGATCTTCCAGGACCCCATGACCTCGCTGAACCCGGTCTACAAGATTGGGCGCCAGCTGGGCGAGGGCTTGCGCCTGCACCGTGGCTACACTAAGCAGCAGGCACAGGAGCGCGCCATCGAGCTGCTTCGCCTCGTGGGCATTCCGAACCCTGAGAAGCGCGTGAACGAGTATCCGCACCAGTTCTCGGGCGGCATGCGCCAGCGCGTGATGATTGCCATGGCGCTCGCCTGCGACCCGGATATCCTTATCGCGGACGAGCCCACCACGGCGCTCGACGTGACCATCCAGGCGCAGATCATCGAGCTCATGCAGGAGATGCAGCAGAAGAACGGCAACGCCATCATCATGATCACGCACGACCTGGGCGTCGTGGCCGATATGGCCGATAAGATCATGGTCATGTATGCCGGCCGCCCGGTTGAGTTCGGCACCGCCGACGAGATCTTCTACGAGAGCCGCCACCCCTATACTTGGGGCCTCATCCGTTCCATTCCGGAGCAGGCGGTCGACGAGAAGAAGCCGCTCACGCCGATCCATGGCAACCCGCCGTCACTCGTGAACCTACCCAAGGGCTGCCCCTTTGCTCCGCGTTGCCCGTATGCGGTGGATGTTTGCCATGAGCAGGCGCCTGAGTACATCACGACCGAGACCGGTCATTACTCCGCATGCCATTTCGCCGACGACCCCGCGTTCCTCAAATTCGCTCCCGATACCTCGCGCTCGCGCGGTAAGATCGCGACGGGAACGCCCGATACCATCGAAGCATTCTCGAAGGGAGGCGAGGCTTAATGGCCGATACCACCAAGGAGCCGCTGCTTAAGGTCGAGCATCTGAGCAAGGAGTTCCCTGCGGAGGCGGGCATGCTCGCCGGTAGGTTCTCCAAGCGCGTTGTTTCCGCTGTAAACGATGTTTCGTTCGAGATCCATGCGGGCGAGACCTTCGGCCTCGTGGGTGAATCCGGCTGCGGTAAGTCCACGACGGGCCGCTCCATCATGAGGCTGACCAACCCCACCTCGGGCAAGGTGTATTTCCAAGGCAAAGACGTCTCGAAGATGAGCCACAAGGAGCTCAAGGAGATGCGCCGCGACATGCAGTTCATCTTCCAGGATCCATATGCGAGCCTGAACCCGCGTATGACCATCGGCGAGATCGTGTCGGAGCCCATGACGATCCACAACGTGGGCACGAAGGAGGAGCGCATGCAGACCGTGCGCGAGCTCCTCGACGTCGTGGGCCTCAACCCCGAGCACATCAACCGTTACCCTCATGAGTTTTCCGGCGGTCAGCGCCAGCGTATCGGCATCGCCCGAGCGTTCGCGCTCAAGCCGAAGCTCATCATCTGCGACGAGCCCGTTTCCGCGCTCGACGTCTCCATTCAGGCACAGGTTTTGAACTTGCTCAAGGACCTGCAGGACCGCTTTGGTACCGCCTACCTGTTCATCGCGCACGACCTTTCGGTCGTTCAGCACATCTCCGACCGCGTTGCGGTGATGTACTTGGGCAAGATGGTCGAGGTTTCCGACTGGAAGACCCTCTACACCGAGCCGCATCATCCGTACACGCAGTCGCTGCTCTCTGCTGTTCCGGTGCCCGATCCCGACGTGCAGAAGACGCGTTCCCGCATCATCCTTGCGGGCGATCCGCCTTCGCCGATCGATCCTCCGAGCGGCTGCCGTTTCCACACCCGCTGCCCGATCGCGCAGGCGATCTGCGGCAAGGAGGAGCCTAAGTTCCGTGAGGTCGCACCGGGTCATATGTGCGCATGCCACTTCGCGGAGAAGTTCCCGATCAAGGAAACCCACATCGACCTGTAGGATAGGCTGACAGGCGGACGGGCCCCGTTCTCTTCTCTTCGCTAGTCCCCGGAACTCGGCAGGGCCGAGTTCCTGCGGAAGCGCTCAGAGGAGAGAACGGGGCCCTCGCATTTCGGAGCCTTTAGGTCTAGATTCCTTTGATCGGCGGTAACAGGCTTGGCTTGCATGGTGCACGCGGCATTCTTGTCGAGTGGGTGGTGCTCCGTGCGGCGGCTCACGTTGTTGCGGCCATTTTGATAAGCTGGTCGCGGTAGATGATTGCGATATGAAGGGCGCTTGGCATGGATCGAATGGCTCATGGAACGCTAAGCCGCAGGCGTTTTCTAGGCGGATCGCTGGCTGCGGGTGCGCTCGCTGCTCTTTCCGCGTGTACCTCAGGCGGGCAGACCGAGCAGGGGAGTGCGGCGGTTGCCGAGCAGCCTCTGACCATAGGCTTCTCGCGGCCTGCAAGCATCGACCCCGCTCTTGCGACCGATACGAGCTCTCTTACCGTCGTGTGGCAGCTGTTCGACTGCCTTACCTCGTATGATTTTTCCACCGGAGAGCTTTCTTGCCTTGCCGCGGAACGCTATGAGGTGTCGGATGATGCCCAGACGTTCACATTCTATCTGCGGGATGCCACGTTTCACGATGGCTCGCGGGTAACCTCTGAGGATTTCAAGCGCGCATGGGAGCGAATCGTGAGTCCGTCGAGCGCTCCGAGTCAGGTTGCTGGCACCACGCCCTATGCCTACCTCCTTTCGCTCATTGATGGCTATGATGCTCTCCACATTGGGTCGGCGACGGAGTTTTCCGGCGTCACGTGCCCGGATAGCGCAACGCTTTGCATACGCTTGAGCACGCCCTATGCCGATCTACCCTATCTGCTAGCGCATCCGGTGCTTGGCCCCGTTCCGTCTTCCGCTGACGACGACCTGCCGTCCTTCTCCCAGCGACCCATCGGCAACGGCCCGTTCATGATGGCAGATACGTGGAAGAGCGGCTCGGGCACGCTCTCGCTATCTCGCTATGACGACTATTATGGCGAGGTTGCATCGCTCGACCGCGTGCTCTTCGATGTCGAGCCGGATGCGGAATCGTCGTTCCGTTCGTTCCAAACGGGCGATATCGATGTGAGCCCGTGCCCTATAGGCGATGCGAGCGACGCCGCATCGAGTCTTGGGCGCTCAGAGGATGGCCGCGCGCTTGGCGATGATGGGCGCTTTGTCTGTGTGGCCGGGCTTACGACAAGCATGCTTGCCTGCAACTGTTCGGCGGCACCGCTCGATGACCCTGCGGTGCGGCGCGCCGTCTCCCTGGCAATCGATCGCGATTACCTGTGCGACACGCTTTACCGCGAGACGCGGGTGCCAGCGCACGGCGCTGTTCCGCCGACGGTCCTCGGTTATCGCGAGGAGTCGTGGGCGTACGCTGCGTTCGACCCCTCGAGCGCCGCGGAGCTGCTTGAAAGCTCCTATCCGCTCAATGATGACGACGATCGTGGCATTGAGGTTCGCCTCTCGTATAACACCGATGGCGGGCATGCTGAGGTCATGCAGAAGATTTCTGACGACTTGGCGGACCTCGGTATCACGTGCCGTCTCGAGGCGCTCGATGCCGAGACGCTTCGGCAGCGCATCGAGGATGGGGATTTCGACCTCGTTCGCGTTGACTGGACGGCCGATGCGCCAACCTTGGATAGCGTGCTCTTCCCGCTCTTCTTCTCGGGCTGCATTGGTTCGACGAATTATGCCCGTTACCAGAACGCCCATGTTGACCAGCAGCTTGCTCAGGCCCGAACAGAGCTTGATGAGGGCACGCGGGTTTCGCTCTTGCAGGGGGCGGACAGCATCATTGGATCCGAATGCCCGGTGGTGCCGCTCATGTACCATGCCCGGTCGTATGCGGCTTCGGAGCGCGTGGCCCATCTGGCCATCGATACCCAGGGGCGCCTCGATCTCGCTTCGGCTGAACTCGCGGAATAGCACTTCGAACTGCTGCTCCTGCGTGACGGCGGACGCAGTGGGCCCGCGCGAGAAAAATTTCTCAAAATTCTTCTTGCGTTCTACGGAGGGGCTGGGGTATTATCTACTTCGCTGCTTGTCGGAGTGGCGGAATTGGCAGACGCGCTAGCTTGAGGTGCTAGTGATCACTTTTCGATCATGCGGGTTCAAGTCCCGCCTCCGACACCATCGAGTGTTCAGGGCCTCCACGGAGGCCCTTTTTCATGTCTCTAGCGTCTATGACATCGGATGTTCGCCCCGCGCGAGTGCTGCGATATGCACGCAGTGTATACTCGGGCGCGATTCGGACACAGGGACCATTCTCGGGCGACATATCGCCATGTTTGCGCCTCCTAGCGGAGAATTGTCGCCCGGCAACGATGCTCGTGTCGAAAAGCCGCCCGGCAAAGAGGTCCGTGCCGGAAAGTAGCCCAGCAACGCCGTCAGCGTCCTAATGTCGCCCGAAAGCGGGATGCCCGCCCGCAGTCCGTCCATGAACGAAGCGTGCGCCCGGATTCCGCTCGAGAACCCTAAGGCGGGGGAGACCCGATAACGGGGTATAGTAGGTCAAGACGCTACGAACGAGAGGACGCGCGATGGATGCAACGGGACGAGATGAGCTTTCCGATCTCCCACGGCTTGCCGAGCTCACGAGCGACGCCATCATCGCATGCAGTACCGACGGTACCATCTACCAGGTCAACTCCCGTCTGGTTGCATTAACGGGGGAAGAGGCCAGCCAGCTTATAGAAACCGATGTCAAAGACCTCCTCTTCAGCTCATCGTTCGAGCGCGCCGCCGATCACAAGCTGCCGTTTTCCCTCGATGGCAAGGACTGCCCGCTCATGCTCAAGCTTGCGGACGGTTCGTTCATTCCAGTGCTCGTGCGCGCGATGCAGGTGACACCGCCCGAGCGCCTGCGCAAACGTCTGCTCAAGCGCACTGCTGGTAAAGGGCATGTGCTTCTCACGCTTCGCAGTCTCGAAGAGCGCTATGCGCATGATCGCCAGATGCGCCGTGTGCTCTCGGAGCTTCAGGCGGCGAACAAGCGCCTTTCGGGGACGCTTTCGGTCATCATGTCCACCGTGGGTGCAGAGAATCTCCCATCGCTTCTGGACACGGTGCTCAACAAGCTCGTGGATGCGCTCGATGCCGATGGATCGACTATCTACTTCGCAGAGGGCGGAGGGTTCAAGCTGCGGGGTATTTCGCGAAGCCTCGAGCTCGATTATGTACCGGAGTTCATTCCCTTTGGTGCGGGCGTGCCCACCTATGTGACACGCAAGGGTTCGAGCTGCCGCCTCACCATCATCCGCTCTGGCGAGGGCTCGGGCACCAACGCCGGTTCGCTCTACGACCTGGACGCTCGATGTGGTAGAAACCTCCGTGCGCACTATATGCCGCCCTTCAAGACGCTCATCGCGGTGCCGGTTTTCTTCGGTACGCAGATTCTCGGTGTGATTGAGCTGGGCTGGAAGCGCCCCACGGCATCGCGTGCGTATGACGTGAACGTTATCGAGGTCGTTTGCGATTATCTATCAATCGAGCTCATGAGCTTGGCAACGAGCATGCGCTCCCAGCGCACCGCCGAGCTCAGTCGCTCGCTCAACCATGTACGCGATGTCGTATATGGTGCCGAGGGCGACATCGGGCTCATCTGGGCCGAGACGATCACCGAGGTGCGCCGGGTGCTCTCGTGCCACGTGTGCCCTGTGGTGAGCAACCCCCGTACGGGGCAGCTTGAGATTGACTTCGAGGGCGGGAGCCGCGTCGCGCTCCCGGGCGACATCGACCAGCTCTTCTTCTCCACGACCGCGCCCGCCGCCCGCATGAACCAGGAACCGCGGGATTACTTTGCGCATGCAGCGGGGGAGTTTAGGTCGGACGGGACCGAATTGGAATACGTGCGCATCACGCGCATCGAGCGCATGTCTCGCATGGGGACATGGCTGAGCTCGCAGGGTCTGCCCGACCAAGGCGTGTTCTTCGAGATGCGCGGAGACCTGGCGTTAGGCGGCGTCGATGCGGGCGCTACTCCTTTGGGGGAGCATGCCGATCGCGATGCGGCAGAGGCGTCCCGCGCGGCGGAAGCGGGCGATACGGGTGCCTCGGAAGGCCTGGACGAGGCTTTGCAGACGGCGCAGGGGGCTGGTTCTGCCCTTGCGCCGCGTGCGCCCGGGCTCGCCCCTAACACCTTCTTGCTGTTGCGCGACGACTCCCAGGAGCCCATCGACGATATGGAATTCGATTATCTCGTGCGCTTGGCGCATGAGTTCGAGCTCCGGCTGCGCGACGCCACGCAGAGCAAGGAGGACCGGAGGATCGCTCAGACGCTGCAGGCAGGCATGAGGAGCTCTCTCGGGGCCGTTCCGGGCATCGTGAGCGACTCCCTGTACTCATCTGCCACGCAGCAGGCGCTCGTGGGCGGAGATTTCTACGCGCTTATTCGCCTTCCCGACGATCGGGCGGTCATGATTCTGGGCGATGTATCCGGTAAGGGCATCGAGGCCGCCTCCATGTCGGCGCTCGTCAAGACGGCGCTCTCCGCCTATGCATGGGAAGGGCTGAGCCCTGTTCGCATGGTCCGCTCGCTCAATGCGATGCTCATGAATTTCTCGCGGGTCGAGACGTTTGCGACCATGTTCGTGGCCAAGCTCGATTTACGGCGCAGGAGGGCAACGTATTGCTCGGCGGGGCACCCGCCCACGATGCTCGCCCATGTGGGCGGCGATGCGGGGGCCGCGCCAACGGGAGATGGAGAGGCTCTCTCCGGGGGAGAGGCGGCTCCGTGCGAGGTAGAGCTTCTGAGCGAGCAATCGGGCGTGGTCGGCGCATTCGAGGACATGGCATTCAAGAGCGGGTCGTTCACCTTTGCCCGCGGCGATGTGCTGTTCATGTATACCGATGGTGCCATCGAGGCACGGAGCGCCTCGGGCGAGTTCTTCGGCGAGCGGCGCCTGCGCGACATCATCCTCGCGAACGCGCGCTTTGGCGCGGACGGACTTTGCCAGCGCGTGCTTGACGAGCTCGATTCCTTTACCGATTCATCGCTCGAAGACGACATCGCGCTCGTGGCGCTTGAGTTCCAGGGTCCCGAGCGTTCCGGATTTCAGCATGCGGCAACGGAAGGCGGCGCGCGATGAGGCCGCATATCCAGTTGCCGGAGCGAGCGGCTCGTCTGCGGGGCGCACTGATTAGAAGTGCTTCGACGCGGGAAGCATGTGCATATGCGTGAGTGGAACGACATAGCGGTTCTCGCCCCGCCGGGCGATATCGACATCTCGACGACGCCTTCGTTGCGCGCCGACGTCGATGCCCTGATTGATGGCGGTGCGCGGCGCATCATCGTCAATTGCGAGCACGTGAGCTTTATCGATTCCACCGGCCTTGCCTTCCTGCTCACCCGCGCTCGCCGCCTTATGCGAAGCGATGGCTTGCTCTCGCTCGTTAACGCATCGCCGGCAGTTGCGCGCTTTTTGCAGATTGCCCGCCTCATCGACGTGCTTCATGTCACTGCTGCCGACCGGCCGCCCATTCCGGCGCTCTCACCTACCGAGTTGCCGAGCTGGAGCAAGAGCATCTCTGTTACCGAGGGCATCGAACACCTCGGTTTCTATCGCCATCGCGTTGTCGAGCTGCTTGAGAGCCTGCCTATGGCAAAGGATGCGCGCTACGATCTGGCGCTTGCTGCGAGCGAGGCCCTCGGCAACGCCTACGACCATGCATGCGGGGTGGGGTGCGTGCTCAACGCGCGGGCCTATCGCGATCGCGTGGTGATCGAAGTTTGCGATTGCGGGTGTGGGTTTGAGATTTCGCCCGATGAAGAGCCCGAGGAGAGCGAGGAACGCGGGCGCGGCATCAAGCTCATGCGCCTGCTGGTGGATAGCGTTGAGATACGGCGCCGTACCGATGCTCAGGGCACCATGACGCGCTTGATCAAGCTCTTGTGACAAGCCGACCGAAGATAAGTATTTCCGAGGGCCAAGGGGGGGCAGTTGTCCGGTCGGCGTCTCGCAGCTCATTATCCGGCGGGTATAGTTGCCACAGATGCACAGGTTACAAAAAACGGGCACCGTGAAGGCACCCGTTCAATGCAATGGAGGCGACGCCCAGATTCGAACTGGGGGTAAAGGCTTTGCAGGCCTCTGCCTTACCACTTGGCCACGTCGCCGATGAAAAAGGCCGAATGAAAATGCTCCATCCGGCCCGTCTCATGCAATGGAGCGGACAACGGGGCTCGAACCCGCGACCCCAACCTTGGCAAGGTTGTGCTCTACCAACTGAGCCATGTCCGCTTGCAGGAAGATAATATACGCGAGTTTGTAAGGACTTGCAAGCATGATTTTCAAAAAATTTTGGCTTGGGTACAATACTGCTCGACCGGGAGCGTCACGCTGCTGTGTTTACGGGCCGTTTTCCAAGCTCAGGCGTGTCGCGCACATCTAACGGCGTATAGCGAACGGGGGATCTCCCTTGCTCTTCACCATTACTGTCTTTATCGTTGCGCTCTTCCTTGTGGCGCGTGGCATCGCATTCCTCATCCAGCGGTATCTCGATCTTCGCGGCGCGGGGAGGTCGTTCAAGAAGCTTCTTCTGCAGGGCCGTATCGATGCCGGAGTGTATGCAGACGCGGTGTGGTCGGAGGTCAACCGATTCGGCCACAAGAAGCTCCGCGCGAAGATTTCAAAGGAGCAGCAGCGCGTGATTCGCGACGCGCGCCGGCAGCTGCGCGACGACTTCCTGAACGATAACCGTCCGGGGTTCTACCAATATCTCATCATCTTCTTGGTTGCCTCGGTGCTCGGTCTTATTCTCGAGACCATTTGGATGTTCGTGGCCTATGGCGTCCTCGAGAGCCGCGTGGGGCTCGTGTGGGGTCCGTTCTCGCCGCTATACGGGTGCGGCGCGGTGCTGCTCACCGTTGTGCTGTGGCGCCTGCGCGATCAGCCAACCTGGATGATCTTCCTTATATCCGCGGGTCTTGGTGGGATTCTCGAGCAGCTCGCCGGGTGGAGCATGGAGACGGTCATGCACGCATGGTCGTGGTCGTACCTGCATTTTCCTGATCACATCACCCAGTGGGTGGCATGGCGCTTCCTCATCGTGTGGGGGCTGTTGGGCGTGGCGTGGTGCAAGGTCATCATGCCCGAGCTTCTGTACCGGATCGGCGAACCCACGTCGCGCCGCCAAGCCGTGGTGGTGGGCTTTCTGACCGCGTTCATCGCGCTCGATATCGCCATGACGGTTGCGTGCTTCTGGCGCGCTGGCAAACGCGAGGAGGGGGTGCCTCCTCAGAACGTCTTTGAGGAGTATGTCGACCGTCATTTTGGGGATGAGTTCATAAAAGGCAAGTTCGAGAATCTTAGGATGGATAGCGACGAGCGCCCCCGTACGTCATAGGGCATGCGGTCTTCATCGCGGCATCATATTTTAAGAAGTTGAAAAATTCTCATTGGCATACGGCTCCGGGCATGGTAGTATAGCTACCGCTGAAAAGCACACGGGCGTTTAGCTCAGGGGGAGAGCGCTTCCCTGACACGGAAGAGGTCACAAGTTCAAATCTTGTAACGCCCACCACGAATGACGCAGGTCAGAGGCTATGGTCTCTGACCTGTTTTCGTTTTGTCCAAATAGCTGTCCAACCTTCTGTCCAAATTCGCTCGGATTCACCGGACGATATGGAATGTCAAGTTATGCATGGACTTGAGTATCGGTACCTTGAGGTGCCGATATAATGCCACCAATATTCCATAATCATCTAACCATTATTCGGCTCATGTGATTCGGGAGCCGGACTCTTCAGTTTCCGGTCGTAGGGTAGAATTGCTTGCATGATGGATGATGCTAAGAAGCTCACGGCTTGGGGCATGGATGGCGGCGTTCGTGATGCGCTATCCCTCAAGCCCATAACGACTCCTGAGCAGCAGATCGATCTGCTCAAGGGCAAGGGCGTCACGTTTGAGCGCTGCGCGGAGGAGCGCGCGCTCAAGATTCTTTCGAGCGCCGAGACCTACCTGCATCTCTCTGCCTACCGGGTGCTTTTCCAGCGCCATGAGGACGGTCCCGACGCCGGGAAGTTCGTGAGCCTCGACTTCGGGGACCTTTTGGACGTGAGCTCTCTTGACGACGTTCTCCGCGAGACGTTTCGCCTCATGGCGAAGGATGTCGAGCGCGCGGTCAGGGCATGGCTCGTGTCCGATGCCGCTGGGCGCGGGGAGGATGGCTATGGGATTGTCGCCGACTTCGTGTCCTCCCTACCGCGCGGCTTCCGCGAGGGGCTGAGACGCGATCTCGTATCGCGTTCCCAGGCGGACGAGTACGCGGGGTCGCTGATCGACCATTACCGGGATGCCATGCCTGTATGGGTTCTGCTGGAAGTGGTACCGTTCGGGACGCTGCTCGCCTTTTACCTCTTTTGCGTTGAGCGCTGGGAGGAGGTGGGGAGGCGGGAGATTCACTACGCTCTTAAGGATGTGAAGGCCGTTCGTAACTGTGCGAGCCATGCGGGCTGCCTGTGCAACGGCTTCGTGCCCGAGCGCGAGACGAGGCACGCAACCTCGGGGGTCGCGCTCGAGTGGCTGAACGCCCACGGCATCCGCAACAGCAAGGGCCGTCGAGCCAGATTGCGCAACCGTCGCACGCAACAGCTCGTGACCACCGTGGCACTGCATGACATGCTTGCGGGCGAGCATGCCTCCCCGGCGGCGCTTGACGCGGTCGCTGGCCTCCGTCCCCTGATGGACGACGCGGTTGCGCGCTATGGGACGCAGAACCCTCTCGTGTCTCATCTTGCGTTTCTTGCAAGGGTTCTTGACGTGGCACGAGGCTGATGCCATGATGTACGCAGATGCAAAAACCTTCGAGGTTTTGTAAGGGCCGGTCCTCTCGGGGACTGGCTCTAGTTGTTTATGGGGCCCTAATTGATGCTGGATGCCATGCGGTGACTTGAAGAACGACCGGCGGGTGATGTGATGAACGGCGAGGAGCTCAGCGGTATAGTCGCATCGGTCAGAAAGCTCTCCCGTTCCGACCTTCCCGCGCTGCTCACCCTCTGCCTCGGCAACCCGCAATACTACGCATTCCTCGGCGAAGAGCCGACGATGGACGCTCTTGCTGCCGAGATGGCCGAGCTGCCCTCTGGTTGCTCTCCGGACCAAAAGTCCTATCTCGGATTCTTCGATGCCGGTGGGGATCTCATCGCCGTGCTCGACCTCGTCCGGGGACATCCGGCTGAGAGGTGCGCCTTCATCGGATTCTTCATGGTCGGTGCCTCTCGGCAGGGGGCGGGTGTCGGGAGCCTGCTCATAACGCGGCTTCTGGACCGCCTACACGGCGAGGGCGTTTCTCGCGTGCGCCTCGCCTACGTCGAGGGGAACGAGCAGTCACGCCACTTCTGGAGGAAGTGCGGTTTCGTCGAGGCTGGCGCACCGATTGACCAGGGCGAATACAAGGTCGTCCCCATGGAGCGTTCGTTGGCACAGACCATTTCTGCTCCGCCGCCATGCATCTGACAACGACAAGCTCAAGAACCAGCACAACGTTGCGCCGCTTGCCGAGAAATCCCTGCCTCCTGCCGAAAGACAACCGGCTAGTCGAACATTCCTCAAGGGGGGTAAGCTCGCCGGTAGCGGCATCAATCAAATCCGCATGAAAGGAACGCTCATGACTGGGCAATCAAAGCGGAAACTCAGCGTTGCCGGCGTTATCGCATTGTTCGCCTGCGTCATCGCCATCGCGTTGATATTCCTAATCCAAACCTGCGGGTTCAGCAACGGGACTTTCTATTTCCGACATTCCGACAACGGCATGTACGATGACGCCACCGCAATCACGGCACAGGCGGCGAAGAGCTCCCATGGCCTCCTATCCTTTACCGCCGATCCGGAAAAAGCCTGTGCCGGCACAATCGAATGCCTCGGTTTCGGAGGACGAGACAACCTGGCCACAATCGATAGCCCTCAGCCGAACCAAACCGCTGCCGTCTCTATCAACCTCTCCTGTACGCGAGGTAATGCAAAAGTCGTGCTCTACCAAATAGAGAGCGGCGACTACATCACCCTCGCCGAGGGGACAGCGACATTCAACGAGGTCGTGTCGCTACCAGAAGGAGCAAGCATTATCGCCCTGATCGGAGATAAGGCAGACGTCGTTTGCGATTTCGAGATCGCTGCGAATGAGGGAGCCTCTGCCGTCCTCGCAATGACCGACAGATAGTGCGCTTTCCCCTCGCATCGCAACCCGGACAGGACTTACATCTAGCAAGCTACGCCCATGAATTAAGCAGCCCTCCCATTAATGAGGGCCCCTCAGTAATCCAATCTCTGCATCTCGCAATTTGAGTATCCTAGCCATCGCGCACCTTTTGGCTGGGATACTTTGTTGCCGACTAAGGTGTTAGATTGCCTGTACCCCCACTCATTCGCCGTGCCCGCCTTCTCCATCGGCCTCAAGATGATGTGGCTGATATGGCAACATCTTTTTGGACAGAACTACGAGAGGATCAGGCCCGCCTCCCTGAACCCTACCGGCGTCATGTAGCCGAGCGTCGAGTGCAGCCTGCAGTTGTTGTACTAGTTCACCCAGTCGAAGAGCTCCGTCCTCAGCCGATCCTCCGACGGGAACGCCCGCCCGCGCGCCGGCTCGCGCTTGAGCACCCTGTTCGTCGACTCGACGACCGCGTTGTCGCAGGGGTTGCCGGGGCGCGAGACCGACCTCTCGATGCCGAAGGCCGAGGGCAGCGCGTCGACCTCCCCGTTGCAGGACTCCGACCCCCTGTCGCTGCGGAAGACCTCGATGGCGGTGAGCGGGAACGCCACGTTCGAGAAGGCGGCCTTGACCGGCCGCGCGTCCTCGCGCCGCCCGCACGGGCAGCCGGCTATCTCGCGGTTGCAGGGGTCGGCGAGCAGGCACGCGTAGCGCCGCGAGCCGCCGGCGCGCACGTAGGTGGGGTCGGCCGCGACGTGGGTGCGCGGCGCGTGGCCGTCGAACCCCCTCGCGAGTGTTGATGTGCAATATGAAATGGTCCGAATGAGCACCGGTTTCTGAGCAACGCG
>NZ_CEWCAA010000013.1:0-44223 GCF_982429025.1 Enorma sp. | reverse complement strand
TGCCTGCGGGCGCTCCGGCCCGCGCGGCAAGGAGATATAATGCCAGCCTCCCGGCCCCCGCGCAAGGGGGAATCGGGGGTTCACATTTCCTACATAATTGGCGATCTCTAGAGGACTTTTCCTACTATATATAGTGGTTTGGCGCCGCCTGCCTACTAGAACCGACCGTTTGCCGAACGTGACCTGTCCGAAAAATCAAAAACCGCTAATACCGGCCTCCCCACGTGCGATATCGCATGCCGCCTCTAGCAGCTCATCGCGCTCTTGGATGCTCGGCGCTTCCGCATAGACGCGAACAACAGGCTTTGTGCGGCTCGGCCTGAGCAGCACCCACGATTCATCCGAGAACTCCAGCCTCAGGCCATCCATATGGCTTACCTGCACTGGCTCCCGTCCGGCTACTGTCTTTGGATTGAGTCCCGGGAGCATCGTGCGGAACACATCAATGACTTCCGCTTCTACGCGAAGGTCGCGCCGCGCATAGCAGGTCTTCCCGTATGTCTTGCTAAGATCGTCCGCCAACTGCTCGAGCGTCTTGCCCGATTTCGCCATGAGCTCACATATAAGGAGCGCGGCCAGAAGCCCGTCGCGCTCGAGCATGTGCGAACCGAGCGCGATGCCACCCGCCTCTTCTGCGCCCAGAAGAATGTCGCCCTTGCACATCTCCTTATATATATGTCGGAAGCCAACCGGCTTGACCACAACGCGGCAGTCGTAGCTCTTAGCGACACGCCGCGCCAGCACCGACGAGGAGATGCCAAGCACCACGCGACCACGCTCGCTACGATTAACGAGCAAGTGCTCGAGAAGAAGCGCGATGATCTGGTGCGGCGTAATGAACCGTCCTGCACCATCGACTGCCGCCATGCAGATGCCGTCTCCATCGTTTACCAGCCCAGCATCGGCCCCCACCTCGACCACGGCCTGTTCGCAGTCGTCGACCCAAGGCTCGACGGGCTCAGGGTGCATGTCCTCTGCGCCCTCGTCCATCTCGGCGTGGATCTCAACCACATTGATGCCTAAGGCACCCATAACGGCCGGAAGATAGGTTCGAGTCGAACCGTAGAGCGGATCGACCACCACGGTGAGGCGTGCACGGGAGATGGCGTCGCCATCCACAAGCGTGCAGAGGTCGTCGAGATACGGCAGCACGATGTCGCGGCGCTCGATGGGACCGCGCACATCGCTGGGCTCGCCCTCGATGCTCGCCTCGATTTCCTCGGCAAATTCTGCGGACGCGATGCCTCCGTCATCCATATAGAGCTTGATGCCGAGGTAGTCATAAGGATTATGCGAGCCCGTAACCATGATACCGCCGCACGCGCGGTTATCGTGGGCGACCGTCCACGCGAGCGCCGGAGTTGGCGCAAACCGATCGGAAACCATCGCGGCAAGACCGTACCCCGCGAGCACACGGCCGACAAGGCAGGCGAAGCGCTCCGCTTCCGGGCGGGCATCGTACGCAACATACACAATAGCCCCCGGAGCGGTGCGCGACCAGACGCGCGCGGCCGCATCGGCTATACGTACGACATTCTCCTCGGTGAAATCCTCGTCGAGACGCGATTTCCATCCATCGCTCTCTATATGTATGATCGCGCTCATGGCGCACGCACTCCCTACGGCTGTGGGTCGAGTCGTTCCGGCAATGCAGGCGGGTAACGTTCCCGCGCACGCACGAACTCATGTATACCCAGCAAACGGCTCTCGGCAATGCGCTATTTCTGCAAGCTCATGGGTTTCATAGAAGCGCGTCGGACATGGCCGCCGTCGTGCGCGGCGTGGCCCCGCAGCAGGCGCCAACCAGATGCGCGCCCGCCTCGCGCCAACGTATGCAGGCGTTCGCAAAGCTCAGGGGCTCTTCATGCCATGCAAGCGAGCCGTCCTCAGCCCGCAGCGGGAGACCTGCATTCGGCCGAACCATGACGGGCGTGCGCGCCGCCCGAACCAGACGGGGCACCGCCGCATCGGCGGCGGCAATGGAGCAACAGTTGACGCCCACCGCATGAGCCCCGTGTTTTTCGGCGAACACAACCGCCCCTTCTATGGTGAGGCCGTCCCCCAAGAGCTTCCCATCCTCGTTGATGGCAAAGCTCACCATGATGGGCATGCCCCAAGCAGCGTCCACGGCGCCGGCAAGTGCCGGCTGAAGGTCGCGAATGGAACAAAACGTCTCGAGCATCACCGCGTCCACGCCGGCGGTCAACAGAGCGGTGGCCTGCTCTCGATAGGCCGCGCGCGCCGCCCGGAACTCCGGGGAATCCTCGCGCATCCATTCGATGCCGCAGGGGCCGATCGACCCAACGACCACCTCTCCATGCGCGGCGCGCGCATTATCCACGGCAGCGCGATTGACCTCCGCCGCAGACGGCGCGATACCATCTCGTTCGAGCGCGGGCGCGCTCGCTTGAAAGGTGTTGGTAAGCAGCACCTGGGCGCCCGCCGCCTCATAGAGTTGGTGGATGCGCCGAACTGCCTGCGGTTCTGCAAGGTTCCAGAACGCCGGTGGGATATCCTCGGCGCCGGGTTCGCTCATGAGCATGCTGCCCATCGGACCCTGCATGAGAAGAGTCTCGTCCGACAGGCGCCGCATGAGTTCGGCAGCGCCTGCGCGATTGTAGTACTCGGCAGAATCGTTGGCGGCGTCCCGGCTCTGCATGGGCTAGCTCTCCACCGTAACGCCCTGTTGCTCGAGATATGCGAGCCATCGAGACATGGTGTCCTCGGAAAGCGCGTGCTCCATCATGCAGGCTTCGGAATCAGCGCGCTCGAAATCAACCCCCAGCTCCCTCACGAGGAACGTGCGGATAAGCCGATGGCGATACCATACAGCCGTGCCAACCTCACGGCCCTGGTCGGTAAGGATGACTTTGCCGTAGTGGGACTGATCGACAAGCCCCTGCGCCTTGAGGGCGGCAACCGCCTTGTTCACCGATGCTTTGGAAACGTTGAGGCGCTTGGCAACGTCAACGGACCGCACGCCGTCTTCGGCTCCCTCTTCCTGCTCGATGCGAACCAGGCATTCCAGATAATCCTCGTTCGCCATCGTCAGGTGCAGCTCGCGCGAGCGCTCGGTGGTATCCATATCTTGCTCCCATCTTGTTGTGTTACTGGCGATTCTACCCCAACCCGTAGCGTACGGGCACCCGCCGCTGCTGCCTAAGCTGCTAGAGTAGAAGAACGGAGATTACCCTTATAACAAGGAGGCATCATGGAAGAATCCGAACGCGCATCCTCAGACGTTCTCGAGCGCTTCCTGCGCTATGTGCAGGTTGACACGCAGTCGAGCGACGAACATGCCGACCAGGTGCCCTCGAGCACCATTCAGTTCGATCTTGCCCGCCTGCTCGCCGATGAGCTCCGCGGGCTAGGGGCCGAGCAGGTTGCCGTGAGCGAGAACGCCTATGTGACCGCCCGGATCCCCGCCAGCGCCGGAGCGGAAGGACGGCCGGCCCTCGGCCTTATCGCCCATCTCGACACGACGGAGGTCGTCTCGGGCTTTGGCGTAAAGCCGCACATCGTGCACTATGAAGGCGGCAACCTTGTGAGCGGAGTCGTTGACGGCGTCCCCGTGACGATTGGCCCCGATAAGCTCCCGGCACTCAACAGCCTGGTTGGTCAGGACCTCGTCTGCTCCGACGGTTCGACGTTGCTCGGAGCCGACGACAAGGCGGGCGTTGCCGAAATCATGGCGCTCGTCGCACGTCTGAGCGCCCACCCCGAGCTGCCGCACCCGGCGCTCGGCATCTGCTTCTGCCCCGACGAAGAGATTGGCCATGGCGCCGCGCTCCTCGACATCGAGGGCTTCGGTTGCACCTATGCCTATACCGTCGATGGCGGCCCGATCGGCGAGCTCGAATGGGAGTGCTTCAATGCTGCCGAGGCCACCGTCACGTTCAACGGATATTCAATCCACCCTGGCGACGCCAAGGACCGCATGATCAACGCCTCGAACCTATTCGTCATGTTCCACGACATGCTGCCCGCGCATATGCGCCCCGAGCACACCGAGGGCTACGAGGGCTTCATCCACTTGCTGGGCGTCTCTTCCACGTGCGAGCATGCAACTGCCCGGTACATCGTGCGTGACCACGACCGGAGCCTGTTCGAGCAAAAACTCGCGCTGATGCAGCGCGCGGTCGATTTCATCAATGCCGAGCTCGACGAAGAGCGCGTGTCCATCGACATCAAGCAGGAATACCGCAACATGGCAGAAATCGTCTCAGCGTACCCCGAGCTTATCGAGACCGCCCAGGAAGCCTTCGCCGCAGCGGGCGTTGAGCCGCGGGTGCTTCCCATTCGAGGCGGCACCGACGGCGCGCAGCTCTCGTTCCGCGGGCTCCCCTGCCCCAATCTATCCACCGGCGGCTACGCCTTCCACGGGGTCAACGAGTTCATCCCCGTCTCGTCGCTCGAGAAAATGGTCGATGTGCTCGAGGCGCTGGTAAAACGCTTTGCCTAGGGAAACGCCGGCGATCCACCCTTGACGGACCCGCGGCATGAGCGGCGGCGCGTGAGCGCAACAACATAAACGCCTCAAACGATTGCGGGCGGGTGGAACGATCTTCCACCCGCCCGCTTGCATAAGGCGTTATTCAGAACTCGAAGAACTCGAGCCCGACGACTCGCCCGAGCTCTCGTCGTCGCCCGATCCGCCACTTGTCGTCGCGGTGCCTCGCGCCCAGTCGGTGTTGCTGTTGTTATACAGGTCGCCAATGGTCGCGGACTCATCGCCGCCCGAGCCCATGGTCTGCGGCCCCTCGGGATCCTCGCCGGCATCCACACGGGCCATCATCTCTTCGAGGGCGTCCTCGTATACGAACACGTAGCTCTGGCCATTGATGTAGGTATCCTCGCCTGCCCAAGACGGAATGTTCGCAGAGTACATATCGTTGACGTCCATACCGCGCATCGCGTTCACGAGCGAGATAATGTCAGAAACCGAAAGCGACGTATGAACCATGTCGGCGAGTGACTCGACGAGCGAGGGGATCGTCGCGATATCGAGGTTGTTCAAAATCTTGTCGGCGAGCGCGCCCAAGACCATGCGCTGGTGGCGCATACGGGTGTAGTCGCCGTCGGCGAACTGATGGCGCGCGCGGCAGAAGGTGAGCGCGGCCTCGCCGTCCATGTGCTGCTGCCCCGCCTCGATGGTCACCGGTCCGGCCTCGGGGTCGTCGACCTCGTCGCCCTCGGGCACGTAGATATCGATACCGCCCACGGCATCCACGAGCGCCTTCATGCCATCGAAGTTAATCTCGGCATATTGCGAGATCTCGACGCCGCAGAGCTCGTTGACGGCCTGAACCATCTCTTCGGCACCACTGCCGTCATCGGCGGCGCCGTAGGTGAAGACCGCGTTGATCTTCATGGTGGAGCCCTTGTACTCAACCTTGGTGTCGCGCGGCACCGAGATGAGCGTAACCTGCTTGCCCGTGGGGTCGATGCGCGCCAGGATAATCGAGTCGGTACGGTACGCGGTCTCGCCGGGGCGCCCGTCGGTACCGAGCAAGAGCATGTAGAACGGCTCGCGGGCAACGTCGGAATCCGCCAGAACGGCGCGCAGCTCGTCGGTGATGATGCCGGCGTCGTTCAGGCGCGAGACGATGCTGTTGAACCAGATCGCCGTGGCCGTACCCGCCGTGATCAGCATGACGAGCAGGCTGCACACGATGCTGCGGCGGATGATGCGGCCGCGACGGCGCTTGCGAGCGCGCTCGGAATAACGGCCAACGTTCTCGCGGCTATAGATGCGGCTCGCCGTGCTCGACGATGTTCGCCTTGACTGCTGAACGGCTTTCTTTCGACGCAAACCCATGCAACTACCTGCCTAATCCTCGATCGGGTCGGGTATAGAAGCACGTTCAACCTGCGCCCCCAGTCCCGTCAGCTTATCAACGAACCGCTCATAGCCGCGGTTGATGTGGTGGATGGCCGAAACATCGGTCTCGCCCTCCGCCACAAGACCAGCGAGCACAAGCGCCGCGCCGCCGCGAAGGTCGGGTGAAACCACCTGCGCTCCCGAAAGGCGCTCCACGCCATGGATGATGGCGTGATGGCTCTCGATGCGAATATTGGCACCCATGCGCACCAACTCGGATGCGAACATGAAGCGGTTTTCGAAAATGTTCTCCGTGATGATGGAGTTGCCATCGGCAAGCGCAGAAAGCACCATGACCTGGGCCTGCATATCGGTCGGGAATCCCGGGAAGGGCAGCGTCTGGATATCGACGGGGCGCAGATGCTCGGCTCGCCACACCCGAATGCCACCGTTCACGCGCTCGTAGCTCACACCCATGAGCTCGAGCTTTTTAAGCACCATACCGAGGTGCTGCGGGTTGAAGCCGGTAACGGCAACGCCGCGGTCGCCCGCCGCCAGCGCGCCGGCCACGATGAACGTGCCCGCCTCGATGCGGTCGCCGATCACCTGGTGCACGACGGGATGGAGCTCCTCGACGCCCTCGACCGTGACAACCGGCGTACCGGCGCCGCTCACCTTGGCGCCCATCTCGTTAAGCATGTTGGCGAGATCGACGATCTCGGGCTCGCGAGCAGCGTTATCGATCGTCGTGGTGCCCTGGGCGCGCACCGCCGCCATGATGAGGTTTTCCGTTGCGCCAACGCTCGCGAACTCGAGCGAGACCATGGTTCCGGTAAGGCCCTCGGGCGCATTGGCATGAATGTAGCCGTGATCGGTGTCAAACTGCACGCCGAGCGCTTCGAGGCCGAGGATGTGCATGTCGATCTTGCGCGCACCGAGATTGCAGCCGCCGGGCATGGCGATCTTCGCGCGGTTGAAGCGCCCGAGAAGCGGGCCCATGACCGCCGTCGAGGCGCGCATCTTGGCGACGAGCTCGTACGGGGCCTCCCAGCTATCGACCGCCGATGTGTCGATGATGAGGGTGTGCTCGTCCGCGACCTCGATGGTGGCGCCCAACCCCTTGAGCACCTTACCCATCACATGAACATCAGAGATGTTGGGCACGTTGGTGAGCGTCGTGGTGCCCGGCGCCAAAAGCGTTGCAGCCATAAGTTTGAGCGCTGAGTTTTTAGCACCCGAGACATGCACGTCACCTTCGATGGCGTGTCCGCCATGAACGCGAATGATATTCACGTGCCACTCCTTCACGACCATGCCCGAAGCGATACGTTCGCCTCGGGCATGATGCAATCGATATCACAAAGCGGTGCGATGTGCTCTATTGTGAAAGCAAGAGCTTGCACCATGCGATTTCATTATAGAGATAGGCACGGCGTGCATCATCTTCTGACAAGATGCTCAATTGTTCTTCAAAACCTTGAAGTTGAGCTTGAACTTCATCCTTGTTGATCGAAGCCAGATCCTCGGCGCGTTCTGCCAGCACGATCACCTCGTCGTCGGCAATCTGCGCATAGCCCCCATCCACCGCGAACGTGCGGCTCACCTCACCCATCCTCTGGTCGCACACGCGCACGTACCCAGACTTGATCGTGCAGATCTCGCTCGCATGGCGCGGGAGGATGCCCAGCTCACCATCGGTCGAAGGCAGGGCGACAAAGGCCGCCTCGCCTTCGTAAGCGCTATGCTCGGGGCACACAATACGGACGTGCATTACGCGCTCGCCTTCATCTTCTCGGCGCGCTCACGCACGTCGTCAATCGTTCCGGCATAGCGGAACGCCTGCTCGGGAAGGTCGTCGCACTCGCCATCAACGATGGAGGCAAAGCTGCGCACGGTGTCCTCGACACGAATGTACACACCGGGATTGCCGGTGAACTTCTCGGCAACGTGGAACGATTGCGAGAGGAACTGCTGCAGCTTGCGAGCGCGGTCGACGGTGAGGCGCTGCTCCTCCGAAAGCTCATCCATACCGAGGATGGCGATGATGTCCTGGAGGTCGGAGTACTCCTGCAAGATCTCCTGCACCTTTACCGCAACACGATAGTGCTCCTCGCCCACGATGCTCGGATCGAGCGCGTCGGAAGAGGACGCCAAGGGATCGATGGCCGGGTAGAGGCCGAGTGAAGCGATGTTACGCGAGAGAACCGTCTGCGCGTCGAGGTGCGTGAAGGTCGTTGCGGGCGCCGGGTCGGTAAGGTCGTCGGCGGGCACGTAGACCGCCTGCACCGAGGTGATGGAGCCGGTCTTGGTCGAGGTGATGCGCTCCTGAAGGTCTCCCATCTCGGTTGCGAGCGTAGGCTGGTAGCCCACGGCAGAGGGCATGCGGCCGAGCAAGGCCGAAACCTCGGAACCCGCCTGGGAGAAACGGAAGATGTTGTCGATGAACAGCAGCACGTCCTGCCCGCGATCGCGGAAGTACTCGGCTGCGGTAAGGCCAGCGAGGCCCACGCGCAAGCGGGCTCCCGGGGGCTCGTTCATCTGGCCGTACACGAGGCACGTCTTGTCGATAACACCCGATTCGGTCATCTCGAGGTAGAGGTCCGTACCCTCACGCGTGCGCTCGCCCACGCCCGTGAACACGGACGTACCGTTGTGCTCCTGCGCAAGGTTGTTGATGAGCTCCTGGATGAGAACCGTTTTGCCCACGCCGGCGCCACCGAAGAGGCCCGTTTTGCCGCCTCGGATGTAGGGCTCGAGCAGGTCGACCGCCTTGATGCCGGTTTCGAAGATCTCCGTTTGGGTGGTGAGCTCGTCGAAGTGCGGCGCGGGGTGATGGATGGGATAGTAATCCTCCACCTCGGGCATGGGCTTGCCGTCCACCGGCTGGCCCAGCACGTTCCACACACGGCCGAGCGTCTGCGGACCGACGGGCATCTTCATGGGCTCACCGGTGTCGTGGGCGATAAGGCCGCGCTGCAAACCGTCGGTCGAGGTCATGGCAACACAGCGGGCAACGCCGCCGGGAAGCTGGCTCTCCACCTCGAGAATCGTGCTCACGTGCCCCATGGGCGTCGTGGCCTCGACGGTAAGTGCGTTGTAGATGCCGGGCACCTGGACGGGGAACTGAACGTCCACGACAGCGCCGATGATGCGCACGATGCGCCCCTCACCCGCTGAATGAACGCGTCCGGCCTCCTCGATGGCCGACTTCACGCTGGTATCTATCATTGCTCCTCCAATGCTGAGGCACCGCCCACGATCTCGTTGATCTCGGTGGTGATGGATGCCTGGCGCACGCGGTTGTACGTGCGCGTCAACGTCGCCACGATGGCGGTTGCGTTCTCCGTGGCAGAGTGCATGGCCTTGCGGCGCGCACCCTGCTCGGCAGCGGCCGAATCGATGAGCGCCTGGTGGATGACCGTCAAGATGTAGCTCGGAACGAGCTCACCGAGAACGTGCTCGGCCGACGGCACGAACTTGAACGAAGAGGACACGCGGCTCGGGCCCTCGGTATCGTTCTTGCGCGGACCGTGCGCCATGGCGACGGCCTCGGGGTCGAGCGGCAGCAGGTGCTCCACGCGCAGGTCTTGGTCAACGCGATTGCGCGCATGGTGGTACACGAGATCCACGCGATCGAGCTCTCCCGCCGCATACGCGCGGCAAACATAGCTCGAGATCATGCGCGCGTCCTCGAGGTTCGGCTCCGCCGAGTTGCCCTCGAAGTGCATCACCAAGTTGTCATGGTGATGGAAGTACTCGGTCGCTTTGCGGCCGCAGGTGATGACCTCCGCCTTGGCGCCCGCGCGCTCCCAGCCCCCCATGATCTTCTCGGCGGCGCGGGCTGCGCCCACGTTGAAGCCGCCGGCCAGACCGCGGTCGGACGAGATCACGATCACCAGGCCCCGCTGCACCTCATCGCGCCGTTTGAGCATGGGGTTGTTACCCGCGACCTCGGCATCTTGCGCAACGGTGAGCATCACGTCGGTAAGCGCGGCCTTGTAGGGCTCGGCCTGCATCGCGCGATCGAGCGCGCGACGGATCTTGGCCGTAGAGACCATCTCCATCGTGCGCGTGATCTGCTCGGTGCTCTGCACCGACGAGATGCGCTTCCTGATGTCGCGTAGGTTTGCCATGAGGTTACGACTCCTCTGCCGCGACGTCCGCAGCGGGCGCGTCGGCGGCGTGCTTCGAGGTGTACTGCGCCTTGAAGTCGCGCAGCGTCTGATCGAGCCGGTCCTTGAGGTCTCCCTCGATCTTCTGTGTGCGCAGGCGCGCCATGAGCGGACCGAACGAATTGCGCATCTGCTCGAGGAGCTCGTCGCGGAAGGGAAGCACCTGCGAAAGGGGAAGGTCGTCGAGGTACCCCTCGTTACCGGCGTAGAGCGCCACGATCTGCTCGGCAACGTCGAACGGCTTGAAGCGCGGCTGCTTGAGAAGCTCCGTCATGCGCGAACCGTGCGTGAGCTGCTTCTGGGTCGTCGCATCGAGGTCGCTGCCAAACTGCGCAAATCCCTGGAGCTCCTGGTAGGAGGCCAGGTCCAGGCGCAGGTTGCCCGCAACCTGCTTCATCGCCTTGGTTTGGGCGGCGCCGCCCACGCGGCTCACCGAGATGCCCACGTCCACTGCCGGGCGCTGTCCCTGGAAGAACAGGTCGCTCTGCAGGTAGATCTGGCCATCGGTGATGGAGATCACGTTGGTGGGAATGTAGGCGGAAACGTCGCCGTCCTGCGTCTCGATGATCGGGAGGGCCGTCATGGAGCCAGAGCCGTGCTCGCTCGAAAGCTTGCAGGCACGCTCCAACAGGCGAGAATGCAGGTAGAAGATGTCGCCGGGGTAGGCCTCGCGTCCCGGCGGACGGCGAAGCGTGAGCGACATCTGACGGTAGGCGACGGCCTGCTTGGAAAGGTCGTCGTAGATCACGAGCACGTGGCCGCCGGGGTTCTCGGCAGATGCCGGCTTGCCGTCCTTGCCGTTGTACATAAAGAACTCGCCGATGGCGGCGCCCGCCATGGGTGCGATGTACTGCAACGGCGCAGAATCGGCCGCCGTAGCGGAAACGATCACCGTGTAATCGAGCGCATGACGGCGCGAAAGGGTCTCGCGGATGTTGGCAACCGTGGAAGCCTTCTGGCCGATCGCGACGTAGATGCAGATAACGCCCTTGCCGCGCTGGTTCAGGATGGCATCGATGGCGATGGCGGTCTTGCCCGTCTTGCGGTCGCCGATGATGAGCTCGCGCTGGCCGCGGCCGATCGGAATCATGGAGTCCACGGCAAGGAGACCCGTTTGCAGCGGCTCGCACACCGGCGTGCGGTCGATAACGCCCGGGGCCTTGAACTCGATGGGGCGCCGATGCGTGGTGCGGATGTCGCCCAAGCCGTCGATGGGCTCGCCGAGCGGGTTGACTACGCGCCCCAGCATGCTGCGGCCAACGGGAATGTCCATGACGCGGCCGGTCGTGCGGCATTCGTCGCCCTCGACGATGAGTGCGGTCTCGCCGAAGAGCACGGCGCCGACCTCGTCGCGGTCGAGGTTCTGGGCGAGACCGTAAACCGTCTCCCCCGTATCGGAGCTCTTGAATTCCAGGAGCTCGCCCGCCATGGCGTTTCGCAGGCCCGAGACGCGAGCGATACCATCGCCCACCTCGTCAACCTGGGAGACCTCCTGGGTATCCACGACGGCGCTCAGGGTGTCGAGCCTTCCCGCCAGGATGCGCGCGATGCTCTGCGCGTCGATGGTCTCAGACATGTGCGGTTTCACCTCCATGCGTTGTGTGTCCGTGTGCGGTGTGAACGGTCGAGAGCGTCTCGTGCGCGGCACGGAGCTGCGTCTTGACCGAGATGTCGCGGCGCTGGCCGCGCGCCTCGAGCACGATACCGCCGATGATCGACGGGTCCACCTGCTCGATAAGGAAGACCTCCTGGCCGAAATCGCGCTGCAGGCGCTCGCGGATCTGGGCGCGCAGGTCGTCGTCGAGCGGCACCGCCGTCGTCACCGTAACGCCCACGATGTCATCATCCTCTTCGGTCATGGCGTGATAGGCCTCGGCCACCTGGGGCAGCAGGTCGAGCTGCCCGCGCTCCACGAGCGCGCTCAACACGGCCAGTACCTCAGGGCTCGCCGAGCTAAGCACCTCGAGATCGCGCAGGTTCTCGAAGACGCGTCCCTCGGTCTTGCCCGCTTCGAGCAGGGACCGAGCATACGTCTCGAGGACCTTCATCTCCCTGCGGCTAGTTGGCATTCAGGCTACCCGCTTCCTTGATGTAGCTCTCGATGAGGCGACGCTGCTCGCCATCCTCGTCGAGGGCCTTCTCAACGATCTTGGACGCCACGGAAACCGAGAGGTCCGCGATCGAGGCAGCAGCCTCGGCGTAGAGCGCGTGGCGCTCGTCCTCGGCCGTACGGTGCGCCTTGGCGATGATGCCCTCGGCCTCCTTGTGGGCCGCAGCGATGATGCGCTGGCGCTCGGCCTCGGCATCCTGGCGTGCAGCAAGCACGATGTCGGCTGCCTGGCGGCGGGCGTCGGTAAGCAAGTCGTCGGAGGCCTTGCGGTCCTCAAGGGCCTTCTGCTTGGTTTTCTCGGCCTCATCGAGGCTCTCCTCGATACGGCGAGAACGCTCGTCCATCATGCCGAGAACCTTGGGCCACGCCACCTTGGCGAGCGCGATCCAGATGATGATGAAGGCGATGAGCGCCGGCACGAATTCCGCCATCTTGGGGATGAGGATGTCGGCACCGCCCGCCTCTTCAGCAAACGCCGAGGCAGGAGCCACGAGGGCGGCAAGCGCCACTACGGCCGCCGAACCGGCGCATCGGTTGAACAATTTCATAATCGACTCCTTACGGAACACGACGAGGCTCCCCTAGGAGATGAGCGTGACGACGAAGCCGATGAGGCCAAGCGCCTCGGTGAACGCGGATGCCAGGATGAAGACGGTGAACGCGCGACCCTGGACCTCGGGCTGGCGCGCCATGGCGCTCGTCGCACCGAACGCTGCAAGGCCAATGGCCAGGCCAGCACCGATAACACCGAGACCGTAACCGATAACTCCCACGATTCCTCCTTTGACGTGCGCCTTCTCGGCGCAGGATACCCAAACTATCTTGACAGGGCGAAGACCGCCCGAGTCACCTTGATGCGACGCCGCGAGAGCTAGTGCCCCTCGGCCTCGGCGATCTGAATGTACACGGCGGCGAGCACGGTAAAGACATATGCCTGAACGAACGCAACGATGAGCTCGACCGCGTAGATGATGAGCAAGATGGCAACCCAGGCCAGGCTCGGAAGCGCGCCGAGCGCGTTCATGGCGCTCACCTGCTCGAGCAACGGCTGGGCAAAGAGCGACGCCATGATGGCAAAAGATCCCATGACGATGTGCCCGGCGAACATATTGCAGAACAGACGAATGGCAAGCGTGATGGGGCGGAGCAGCAGCGAGAAGACCTCGATGACCCACACGAACACGTTCATGGGGAAGGCCACTCCCGCCGGAGCAAGGCTCTTGAGATACCCGATCACACCATGCTTCTTGCAGCCGAAATACACGAAGTAGATAAAGGTCACGAGGGCGAGGGCCGCCGTGCAGCCGATTGCGCCCGTGCCCGGCTTCATGCCAGGGATGAGGCCGATGAAATTGTTGATGAGGATGAAGAAGAAGATCGTGGCAAGGAACGGGAAGTGCTTGCGCCATTCGTTTCCCACGACGCCCTTGGCGACATCGTTTTCAACATATTCAACTAAATACTCGACGCCGTTGACGAACAGGCCCTTGGGAACAAGCGTCTGCTTCTTCACGAACGTGAAGACCACGACCAGAAGCACGATGGCCGAGACGAGAAGCCAGAACGAATATTGCGTTATGCCCGCACCTAGATCGCCGACGACAGGGGCCGAGGAGAACTCTGAGACGAGTTCGTTGATCGCCTCGGGCAGCTTGGAAAACGCATCCAAGGATGTCACCTTCCCTATCTACCGGCCCCACGGCCGGATTCCGCATCAATCCTTCTTGAGCATCAGCGCGATGGCCACCGCGAGCCAGCACAAAAAGAACCCGATAATCTCGCCGGCTGCGAACCCGACGAGCACCGGACGTGCCAAAAGGTACGTCACGATAACGCCCAGGAACAGCACGAGGAACGACGCGAAGACTCCCATGAACCCCACGGTCATGTTCGCCTCGCGCTTCCTGCGCAGCACCGGGACGAGCGCGACGAGCAGGGGAGCGAACGCCAGAAGGCCCACGACCACCCCTACCAGAATGCTCGGGATATGATGTGCAAAATCAAACTCGAGCATCGCGCTCCTCCCTGCAACCAACTGCGCTCTAAGCGCGCGCCGGTTGCACGAGCGTTGAGCGATTATTATAGATACCCGCATCTAGAATTCAAGCGAAGTGTGGCGGTTTGGTGTCCCGGTACATACACCCGGCCGAACTCTTAGAAAAACGGATAACGCACCTGTTCAGAGTACCATTTTACGCACGGTGTTCCTAGCCGTTGCCGGCCGCATGCGCGTCTGGCCGGCAAGAATCTTATCAATTGAAGACGAAGGCGCTGCAGACGACCCACCGCCTGCAGCGCCCTTGCCCAAACATCCCTCAACCACTCGTTGGATTTGAGGAGGCCCGCATGCTACAGCGTGCCGAAGATGCGGTCGCCGGCATCGCCCAAACCGGGCACGATGTAGGCGTTTTCGTTGAGGCCCTCGTCGACGGCGCAGGCGAAGATCTTTACGTTCGGATCGGCATCCTGGACCGCCTTGATGCCCTCGGGCGCAGCGACGATGCAGAGCAGGCGGATGTCGCTCACGCCCTGCTTGCGCAGGTACTCGAGCGCCGCCGTGGCCGAGCCGCCCGTGGCGAGCATGGGGTCGACGAGCAGGCAGATGCGCTCGTCAACATCCTGGGGAAGCTTGCAGTAGTACTCATGCGGCTCGTGCGTGACCTCGTCGCGATACATGCCGATGTGGCCCACGCGCGCGGCGGGAATGAGCTCGAGCAGGCCATCGACCATGCCGAGGCCAGCGCGCAGGATGGGCACGATGGCGAGCTTGCGGCCCGCGAGCTGCTTGCAGGTGGCCTCGCGAATGGGAGTTGCTACCTGCACGTCCTCGAGCGGAAGGTCGCGCGTGGCTTCATAGCCCTCGAAGACGGCAAGCTCCGAGACAAGGTCGCGGAACTGCTTGGTGCCGGTCTTCTCGTCGCGAAGAATTGAGAGCTTGTGCTGCACGAGCGGATGATCGACAACGGTGACGCGCGCGGGGTCGTAGGAAACGGACATCGTTACGCCTCCTCGGTGTCGAGCGCCATGATCTTCTCGACGCGGCGCTCATGGCGTCCGCCTTCGAACTCCGTGGTAAGGAAGGTCTTCACGATCTGCTTGTTGACCTCAAGATCAACGAACCGTCCCGAGAGGCACACCACGTTGCCGTTGTTGTGCTGGCGGAAGAGCTCGGCGAACGCCGGGGAGGTGATCGACGACGCGCGCACGCCGGACACCTTATCTGCAGCGACGGCCATGCCGATGCCCGTGCCGCAAATGAGCACGCCGAAATCTGCATCGCCCGACGAGACCGCCTGGGCAACCTTAACGGCATAGTCCGGGTAATCGACGGAATCGCCCGTATCGGGGCCGAAATCCACAACATCACAGGACAGCTCGGTTACCATGAAGTCCGCGAGCGCGCCCTTCTGATCGAAGCCGCCGTGGTCGGATGCAATCGCTACGCGCATTGCTGCTCCTTTCGCAATGGTTTCGCGCGATGTGTTCGCGCCCCAACCACTTTACTACATTCGCCCCGTTGCAACCTGCGCGCGCCCCGCAACAGCCATAACCACCTCACGCAGCCTGCGCGCACCTTCCGCAACGCGCGTCCCGAATCAGTACCTTATGCTCGGATTGCATAAGAACCGGCGCACCCAACTTTGCGTGACCTGCGGCTTCCTTGCAGCGCAGGCACTCTCAGCCCAGCTCCTCGCGAAAAAGGTACTGATTCGAAGCCTAAAAGCGCTACGTCCATTTCCCTCTATAGGCACTACATATGAATAGGCAATACATATAAGACGAGCTTTATAACATGTATTTTAGATACTATTTGCTAAAATCCATGTTATACCAAGCGTTTGGAGGTTTGATATGCAGCAGCAAGGCACCTATATCGAACGGCCCCAGCTCCTCCACGCAATAACAGAGCATCAGAACACCCCCGATATAAAGGTAATCACCGGTGTACGCCGCTGCGGCAAGTCAACGGCAATGGCCATGTTTGCCGACGAGCTGCGCCGTCAGGGGGTTCCAAGCGCCAACATCTTCTACAAACGCTTCGACGCATTCGATATTCCGCTTGATTACCGGGCAGAAGACCTCTTTTCAGAGCTCACGACGGCTTCCCAAGAACTGGATAGCGGCTCTTACTGGTATGTGCTCCTCGACGAGATACAAGATGTTAATGGTTGGGAGCAGGTCGTTCGACGCCTCCATACGCGCCCAAACACCGACGTCTACCTGACCGGGTCCAATGCTCGCCTGCTCTCGAGCGACCTTTCAACATACCTAACCGGTAGATACGTTGAGATTAACGCGTTTCCGCTCTCATTGAACGATTATCGCGCGTTTGCCCGAGCATACGACACGCAAAGCAACATGACCGAAGAACAGCCCAAAAGCCTCGATGAGCATCTAGCAGACTACCTGCTCTTTGGAGGCATGCCCGGCATCTTCAGCCTTGCCGAACGCAATCCACGCACCGTCGAAAGCGAGCTGCGCGGTATCTATCAATCAATCCTGTATAAAGATGTTGCACAGCGTTTTTCCATTCGCGACCTTGAGGGTCTCGACCGGCTCGCGCGATTCACGTTCCTGAACGCGGGATCGCTTTTTTCGATTCGCAGCGTTGCCAATGCGCTTAAAAGCGCCGGTCACTCCGCATCAGAGACCGCAGTAGCAAATATGCTTAAGGCTCTTGAGCAGGCGTTTCTTGTCTACCCTGCAGAACAGGCAGGCATTCAGGGTAAGGATGTTCTACGCCCGCAGCGTAAATACTACCCGGTTGATTTGGGATTTCTTGGGCTTGCAAGCGCGTTCTCTGGCAGAAACCTTGGTGAGCGCCTTGAATGTGCGGTGGCACTCGAACTCCTACGGCGGGGATACCGCATTTCTGTGGGCACCGGGCCGACAAGCGAAATCGACTTCATAGCGTTAGATCCGAGCACATCGGAAAGGCTCTACATCCAGGTAAGCGCCAACATCGGCGATGAACATACAAGGGAGCGAGAGCTCCGACCTCTTAAGAGGCTCACCGATTCATTCCCCAGGCTGCTCATTACCCTCGACCACTACACGGAGGAAACCACGCCGGAAGGAATACGCATCGTTCATGCCGCATCCTGGCTAACGGGTGCCCACCAGAACAGACGATGACGCGCGCACCGGGCACAACTCACTCGGGCCCTGGCTCCGTTTATCGAACAACTTCATGATATGCCCTATGGAATCGTGCAATAGCTATTGCACGATTTGGAGTCCACCCTTCGAGCGCGGCGATATCTATGCGCTAGATTCTATTACGCGCGCATGCTGCGGGCGCGGGCAACGGCATCGTGCCAGCCAGCAAGATTGCGGGCGCGGTCTTCCTCGTTCATCTGGGGCATGAAGCGCTTTGCGTAGTCGTGGTTCTGGCGCAGTTCCTCGTGATCCTCCCAGTAACCAACCGCCAAGCCGGCAAGATAGGCAGCGCCGAGAGCGGTCGTCTCGACCGACTCCGTTTGGTCGACGGGGATTCCCAGCAAGTCCGCCTGGAACTGCATGATGAACTCGTTCCGCGAAGCGCCGCCGTCGACCGAAAGGCTGTCGAGGCGCGAGCCGGCATCGGCCTCCATGGCGCGAAGCACATCGTGGCTCTGGTATGCCATGGACTCGCACGCGGCGCGAACGAGCGACGAACGGTCCGAGGCTCCGGTGAGCCCGCAGATGAGCCCGCGTGCACCCGCGTCCCACCAGGGAGCACCAAGGCCGCTGAACGCAGGAACCAGATAGCAGCCGCCGTTATCGGGACGCGAGAGCGCAATCCCCTCGGTCTCCTTTGCACTCCCGATGATCTGCAGCTTGTCACGCAGCCATTGGATTACCGAACCCGCATGGAAGATCGATCCTTCGAGGGCATAGCTCACCTTGCCCTGCTCTGCGATGCCGATGGTTGCCACGAGCCCGTTCTTAGACTCCACCACGGTGTCGCCCGTGTTCATGAGCATGAAGCACCCGGTCCCGTAGGTGTTCTTAGCCTGCCCCGGCTCGAAGCAGCAGTGCCCGAAAAGCGAAGCCTGCTGGTCGCCCGCGACACCCATAATGCGAGGCCGGTGCGTCATGATATCGGTCGAGACGCGACCGAACTCCCCCGAGCTCCAGCGAACCTCGGGCAGCATGCGGCGCGGGATGTTCAGGAGCTCGAGCAGCTCGTCGTCCCAATCGAGCGTGTGGATATTGAAGAGCATCGTGCGGCTTGCGTTCGTGTAATCCGTCGCGAACACCAATCCGCCCGTGAGGTTGAAAATGAGCCACGAGTCGATGGTGCCGAAGAGCAGCTGCCCGGATTCGGCAAGCTCTCGTGCCCCGCTCACGTTGTCCAGAATCCACGCGACCTTGGTGGCCGAGAAGTAGGCGTCTGGGGTGAGCCCGGTCTTGGCGCGAATCATATCCTCGTATCCTTCGTCAACGAGGCGCTGAGCGAGCGGTGCGGTGCGGCGGCACTGCCAACCGATGGCGTTGTAGATGGGCTGTCCGCTATCCCGGTCCCAGACCACCGTGGTTTCGCGCTGGTTGGTGATGCCGATCGCCTCGATGCCATCCGAGTGGATGCCGCTCTTGAACTGCACTTCCATCATGACGGCGATCTGCGAGGCAAGGATCTCGGTTGGGTCTTGCTCCACCCATCCCGGATGCGGGTACGTCGTTTTAATCGAACGAGACGCTTGGGCCACGATGCACCCGTATGCGTCGACGATCATGGCACGCACCGATGTCGTGCCGCTGTCGATCGCCATGATGTATGAGCTGCCTGTTGAATACTGCCGATCAACAAGACCGAGGTCTTTGAGTGAAAGCGCCATGATGAACCTACTTCTCTTGCGCGCTATAAGCCCGAGCGGCCGAAGCGACGCGCGCGATGGCTTCCTTTGAGATGGCTCCCTGCCGAATGATGACGGGCTCGCCGCCGATGCAGGAGACGATGGTCGATGCATCGCGGCAGGGCGTCTCGCCCGCATCGAGCGCGACATCAACGCCATCGAGCACCGATGGCTCCACGTCGCCGAAGGTAACGGGAGCAGGGGCACCATGCGTGTTCGCGCTCGTCGTGGCAAGGGGACAGCCGCACGCCTTGATAAGGGCTGCGACGACAGGAGACGCCGAACAGCGCAGGGCGACCGTGCCATCCGCCGCCTGCATGTATACCGGCACGTTTTCACGGGCATGCACGATGAGGGTGAGCGCCCCGGGCCAGAAGGCCTCCGCAAGCGATCGGGTTATGGAATCGACCCCATAGCCGTACCGATCGAGCGCATCAACTCCGCCCACGAGCCAGGGAACCGTTTGCGTAAGCTCACGGTGCTTAACGGAAAAGATGCGACGATACCCACTGCCAGACGGCGGAACCGGAGCGCCGTTCACGCTCGGTCGCTCGTCCTCTTCCGAAGGGAGGCCTTCCTGGCCGTTCCGGCATGCGTCATGTTCATTCAGGGCATCGACTAAATCCTGGGCAAGCGGCGCTACGGCCACTCCAAGACCGTACACGGTCTCGGTAGGGATGAGCGCGAGCCCGCCCTCCCGCAGCACCTGTGCCGCGCGCACGATGCCCTCATCATGCTGCTCCGGCGTTGTACCCGACACCTTCAATACCCTCTGCATGCCCTCGACTACGTCTCCCCCGATGGATTGGCCTCCGCGTGCGCGGCGTCGTTGTATTCTCTCATGGCCTTGCGAACATCACGGCGGCAGCGCGCCAGAAGGTCGCAAACGGGGCAATCCGGTCGACAGAAGGAACAAAGTGTGTCGGCTCTGTGTGGCACGCCGGGCAGTCTGGCAGGGGCCCCACATGTTACAACCCAAGCCGTTCGCTCCTACGGGCGAAGCAGCATCCCTCCCACGGTACCGGGCGCAGGCGCACGGTATTGCGCTTGTCCCTAGAGACGAGGCGGCATCTCCGCAAATACGAAGCGCGGCCGGCGCGTGAGGTCTTCAATCGCACGAACGTTAACCATTCCCGCGCCACGGCACAATGCGGCGGCGTCCTCCACAGCGCCCTCAAAGAGCTCGCAGGCGAACAATCCGCCCGGCTTGAGCACAAACGGCGCCGCATCGAGAAGCCTCCGGAATATGGCAAGGCCGTCAGGCCCACCATCGAGTGCAAGATGCGGCTCGTAGTCTTTCACCTCGTGCGGAAGGCCGCCCATCACAGCAGTTGGAATGTACGGGGGGTTCGACACGAGCACGTCGAAGGTGCCGCGCTCGGATTCCTCAACCGGGTAAATCAGGTCGCCGAAACGAATATCCACCGCATCCGGAGCGAGCCCGCAACGTTCCCGGTTCCGGAGCGCAAGGTCGATGGCCGGCCGGCTGATATCCGTCGCCACGCATGCAACGCGCCCGCGGCGCTCCAGGGCGAGCGAGAGCGAGACGCATCCCGTTCCGCACCCGACTTCGAGCACGCGCGCGCTGACCGGAGGCTCTGCACCCTCCTGAACCTCATGCGCCTCGCAAGCAGAATCATCAGAAGAATCGGGGCCCTCTCCCGCAACCGCGCTGCCCGTAGCCGCCTCACCGGCATCAACCGCCGCGACGGTCTCGCGCCCATCGCCATACTGGGACAGCGTTTCACCTGCACGCTCCGCCTCCCGCGCGGCGGCAGCTTCCCCCTGGCGAGCAACCTCAGCCTGGCGGGCAGCCTCAACAGATGCATTCCAGGGAAGCTCGACGCGGTGCCGCTCGATTTCCTGGTGGCCAATCACTCGCTCGTCAAGGTGGGTCAAAACCAGATCGACCAAGAACTCCGTTTCCGGGCGCGGGATGAGCACCTCGGGAGCGCAGAGTATGCTGTGGCCCCGAAACGACGTCTCTCCGGTGATGTACTGCAGCGGCTCGCCATCGGCGCGGCGCTTTACCCCCGTACGCATAATCGTTCGCTCTTCGGGGGAAAGCGGCCTGTCGAAATGCGTGTACAGATCGATGCGCTCCAAGCCCGTCGCGGCACATAGCAGCCATTCAGCCGAGAGCCTCGGATGATCCTGTCCCCTCCGCTTGAGGTAGCCCATGGTCCAATCGAGGCAATCCCTGACCGTCCAGACCTTCTCTTCCACTTCAGGCATAGCTCGCTCCCATCCTCGTCTCTTTGCACGCACATCCGTCAAAGCCGCCCCCCCGCACGGGTATCGAGCGGTCCGCGACCCGATGCCCTAAGACTATCGGGAGGGTCTGTCGCGCATCCTGCAAGAAGCCGGTAACAATCCGGCTTAAAACCCGCTGAACCTTAACGCCGCAAAAACGCCCCTGCTCTGGCAGGCGAATCATGCACCACGCGCGCAATGCTCCGTCGCGCAAACCCCGTCGCTCAACACGACAACTCCACAGCCTCAATCTGCAACATGCCGTGTGTGCCCGGAGCACATCGACCATGGCGCACCGCGCAAGGGAATGCCCCGGCATGAAAAACGGGCCCGCCATACCCTGACGAGCCCGCTATCAAACGAATTAGACCGCCTCGGCGAGCTTCTCCGCACGATCGGCGGCGGCGAGCGCCTCGATCACACCGGAAAGCCCGTCTCCCAGCAACACTGCGTTGTAGGTGCTGTTAAAGCCGATGCGGTGATCGGTCACGCGGTCCTGGGGCTGGTTATAGGTGCGGATCTTCTCCGAGCGGTTGCCGTGGCCAATCTGGCTCTGGCGCTCGGCACCCAGCTCGGCCTGCTGCTTCTCGAGCTCCATCTCGTACAGGCGGGCGCGAAGCATCTGCATGCAGACCTCGCGGTTCTGAATCTGCGAGCGCTGCTCCTGCGACTGCACCACGGTATTGGTGGGCAGGTGGGTGATGCGCACGGCCGAATACGTGGTATTCACGCACTGGCCGCCGGGGCCGGACGCGCAATACGTATCGATGCGCAGGTCGGACTGGTCGATATGGATGTCGATCTCGTCCGCCTCGGGAAGCACCGCGACCGTCGCCGTCGAAGTCTGGATGCGGCCCTGGCTCTCGGTCTTGGGAACGCGCTGCACGCGGTGCACGCCGCTCTCGTACTTCATGACGGAGTAGACCTTATCGCCCGAAACCTTGAACTCGATCGACTTGAAGCCGCCCGCGTCGCTCGGGCTCGAATCGAGCACCTCGAGCTTCCAGCCCTGCGACTCGCAGAAGCGCTGGTACATCTTGAAGAGGTCGCCCGCAAAAATGGCCGCCTCGTCACCGCCGGCAGCGGAGCGGATCTCCACGATGGTGTTCTTCTCGTCGTTCGGGTCGCCCGGGATGAGCATGAACTTGATGTCTTCCTCAAGCTGCGGAAGCTTGGCCTCGTTGGCAGCGATGTCCTCCTGCAACATGGCCTTTTCGTCCGCATCCGAGGTGTCATGCAGCATTTCCTTGGCGGCCTCGATGTCATCGAGAGCCGAGAGGTACTCGCGCGCCGCGTTTACCAGGGGCGTCTGATGCGCGTATTCCTTGTTGAGACGCGTGTACTCCTTGATGTCGGAGGCAACGGAAGGGTCGGCGAGCTTCTTCTCGAGCTCTTCGTAGGCGGCAATGAGTTTTTCGAGCTTATCGCGCATGATGTTCCTTTCGCGGGTGGGCGGAGGGGCACCCATTTGACATGAATGGTGGTGCCGCGGTGCGACGGGGCGTTAAGCCAGCTAGAACATGTCAAACTTTAAATACATGCGCATCCTTTCTCCGGCCCTATATCATACCCGGCACACGGCCCCGAGCAAGGCCCGAACACGCAACCTGCAAAACCCGAAACGCAAAAACCCAGCCGGGCAGGATGCTCCCGCACTCGGGAACCTCCCGCCCGGCTGGATTTTGAAGGGGCTTCGGCTTAGCACTCGCCGCCCGATCGGGCGTCCTTATTTGAGCGCGCGCAGCTCGCGATACACGTCAATGAAGTTCTGGGCCATAAGCTTGGCCATCTCGGCCCCTGCCATCTGGTCCTCGGCATGCAGTAGAATGAGCGGCGCTGCTTCGCTAGCGCGCTCGCCTGCCGCCTCGGCCTGCAGCAACTTCATGTGCACGCCGTGGCCTCCGCTATAGGCGGTGTCACCCTGGGCAATCAAATCGGCTGCAGCGTCAAAATCGCCCTCTTTGGCTTTGGCCACCGCGTTGATATAGCACGATTTTGCCGTGCCCACATAGCTGATAATCTCAAAGCAAATACCCTGGAGCTCGTTCAGGTCATCCACGGCCGATCCTCCCTCCATACCCACGCGTTATGCCACTACGCCATGAGCTTGGCGGCATCGTCAAGAATTTTGGCAGCGTTCATGCGGCCATAATCCATCATGGGGATAACCTCAACGGGCACCTTACCGTCCACGGCCTTCACAAAGTCATCCTTGGCGTAGCCAATCTGGGGGCCCAGCAAAATGATGTTCGCCTCGGCCACATGCTCCATAGCCTCGTTCATAGGACGAGCCTCGATCTCAATATCGTCACCACGGCTTGCCGCCTCTTTCTGCATTTTCTGGACGAGCAAGCTGGTCGGCATACCCGCGTTGCAGCACAGCATAATCTTCTTCATGATGGATCCATCCTTTCTGAGGGCACCCTCATTGTTTCGCCGCTCGGCCATCATGGCCACGGTAGAGTTCATATGAGTCTCCCTTATGTTATATGTCTAGTTAAATTATTAGACATGTTTAATTTAAACGGTGCTTTATTGCCGGTGGGCGGTAAACAACAAACGCTACCGGCGGAAGCGCACAGCATTCACCGGCCCGAAGTCCGCGGTATGGCGCGCCGTGGAATACTCAAATGCACGACCATCGCTTAAATACGCCACCTGCTTAACCTCAAGCAGCGGTTCATCTGGCCCTACGGCAAGCCACTCCTGCTCGTTCTCCGTTGGGCGCACCGCGCTAATTGCCGAGTGAGCACTGTTGATTTGCATGCCCAGCGTATTCTCAATGTAATGGTAAATGGACCCCTCGACCACTTCGCGCGTCATGTCCGGGAACAGCGCCACCGGCATGTAGGTGTATTCGACCACCACCGGCTTATGGTCAATCAGGCGCACGCGGCAGATGTGATACACAAAGCCCCCGTCGATTCCCAGACCCGTACGCACCTCGGCATTGGAGTCCACGACGGAAAAATCAATGACGCGGCTGTTTACGGTTTTGCCCTGCCCGGCATAATGCGCCGTAGTGCCGTCAATGCGCGTTGCCTCGCTCCACGCGTAGGCAGACGGCCCCAGCGAACCCGCCTTTACAAAGGTGCCCGCTCCACGGCGCCTGGTCACAATACCCATCTGCACCAGATCATTCAATGCTTTGTTAACGGTGATCTTACTCACTCCGTAGTGCGCGCAGAGCTCCGCGACCGAGGGTATCTTGCTGTCGTTTTCATATTCGCCCGCGTCAATCCGCCGGCAAATATCGGCAACGATCTCCTGGTATTTCAGCATGTCACCCTCCTGCAACACGGGCTTTTCTTGCGCCATTTGCTAGAAACATAGTGGCGCAGCAGTCCGGTTTTCTCAACAACGCTTTTTCATAATTACAAGACCCCTGCCGTTTACCAGCAAATTCAGACCGTTTGCAGAAAAAGAGCGAATGGCGCGCGCTCTTAACATGTTTTTATACAAAATTAGACATGTCTTTTTTAACTATCGCAGAGCATCGCTGATGGGGAGCAGCGCGCCCGGACAGGCACACGCCCTGCGATGGCTGTCCACACAAGAGATAGGAGATGAGCATGGCCGAATCAAAGGCATCGAGCTTCCTTGAGAAGTTTTCGATGGTTTCAGCCAAGGTCGGCAACCAGATCCATTTGAGGACCCTCCGCGATTCGTTCGCCACGATGGTTCCGCTCTACATTCTTGCGGGCATCGCAACGCTGATCAGCAGCTCGGTTGCACCGCTTATTTTGAGCGGGTCGGCGCTCGATGCGGTTACGTTCTGGTCGTCGGTCATTAGCAACGGTACCCTCAACTTCAGCGGTGTCATTATCTGCGGCCTTGCCGGCTACTTCTTGGCCAACAACCGCCGCTTTGACAACCCCATCGCGTGCGTGGTCATCGCGCTGTCGTCGCTCATCATCATGATGCCCGCGAGCGTGACCGCCGCCCTGGCCGACGGCTCGGGCGACACGGCGGAAGTTACCAGCGCGCTGATTTTTGACAACCTGGGTGTGAAGGGCCTCTTTGCAGGCATCATTATCGGAATGCTTTCAACCGAGCTCTTTATTCGCCTGTCAAACGTTAAGAAGTTGCAGGTTAACCTGGGCGAAGGTATCCCGCCGGCGGTTGGCAAGTCGTTTAGCGTGCTGATTCCCATGCTTATCACCGCCACCGTTTTTGCTGTGGTTGCCTCCATTCTTACCCAGGTGTTCAACACCAGCCTGATCGCGCTTATCACCATGTTGGTCCAGCGCCCGCTGGCCAACCTGGGCACGAGCCTGCCTGCGGTGCTCTTTATTTACGCCATGGGCAACCTCCTGTTCTTCTTTGGCATTCACCAGTCCACCATCAACGGCGTGTTGCTTGAGCCGATCCTGACCGTTGCCATTACTGAAAACATGGCGGCCGCCGCAGCCGGCACTGCCATCCCCAACCTCATCACCATCGATGACCTCAACTTCTTTGGCATGGTTGGCGGTACGGGCAGCACCCTCTGCCTGATTCTGGCCACCTACATCGTGGGCCGCAGCAAGGCGAGCAAGGCCGTGTGCTCTATGTCGGCTCTGCCGGGTATCTTTAACATCAACGAGCCCATGATCTTTGGCTACCCCATCGTCTACAACCTGCCGATGCTCATCCCATTCCTGCTTACCCCGACCATTGGCATTGCCCTGCACTACGTGTGCCAGGTGCTTGGCCTGGTATCGAACTGCACCGTGTATATCCCCTGGAATACGCCGATCTTTGTGTCGGGTTTCCTGAGCACCGGCGGCGATGTTCGCTCGGTCATCCTGCAGGTTGTGATCGTGGTCATTGGCACGCTGCTGTACATTCCGTTTGTACGCATCTCTGAGCGTGCCCAAGCGCTTGAGCTTGAGCAGCAAAGCGAGAACGCATAAGCCCGGGCAACGCGCACATGCGCACCTAAGCGGCGGAGCTCTCCCCACCCCGCTACCCCACCCGGCGGGCGCCGAACCATTGGTGCGGCACCCGCCCCTTTATATATCTTATGAACCAGCGCCGCGCTTGCATCACTTGCAAGCAGGCGGAAAGGAGGCCGTATGGCAACGCTTCGCGATGATTTTATGTGGGGCAACTCAACATCGAGCATGCAGTATGACGGCGCCCAGCACGAAGGCGGCAAGGGCCCCAGCGTATACGAGCACTTTGATGGCGCGTGGGAAGAAGCCGTTGACGGCTACCATCGCTATCGCGAGGACATCGCCCTGATGAAAGACATGGGTATGAACTGCTACCGCTTTCAGACCTCATGGTCGCGTGTTATGCCGCACGGCGTGGGCGAGATCAACGAAGAGGGGCTCAAGTACTACAGCGACACCGTTGACGAGCTGTTGGCGCAGGGCATCGAGCCCATGGTATGCCTCTACCACTTTGACATGCCGCTTGAGCTTGCCGAAAAATACCATGGTTTTGCTTCCAAAGAGGTTGTAGATGCCTTTGTAGAATATGCAAAGGTGGTTATCGATACGCTGGCGCCGCGCGTGAAGTGGTGGGTTCCCTTTAACGAGCAGAACGCATTTGGCTCCACATTGGGGCCGCTCATTGCCGGCGACCTGCGCCCCGAGGCGGCAGACGACGAGAACGAGATATTCCAGGTTCTGCACAACTCGCTCGTAGCCCTTGCGCGCGTTGAACGCTACCTGCACGAACACTATCCCGAGAGCAAGGTTGGCTGCATGGCGGCCTTTACCCCCGTCTACCCCGCCTCCAATGACCCCGTTGACGTTCACGCCGCGCACGAGGCCGAACGCTTTAGCGATTGGCTGTATTACGACGTGTGCACGCACGGCGCGTATCCGGCCTATTTTAAGAGCTACGTTTCTGCGCATAACCTGTCCGTTGATATGACCGAACAGGAGCTTGCCGACCTTGCGAACGCCCGCTATGACTTTGCCTCGCTAAGCTACTATCGCTCGCAAAGCGTTTCGGGCGCACAGGCGGGCAATGTGCCGGTAACCAAAATCATCGAAGCGGGAGGGGTTAGGAACGAGCACCTTAAGGCCAATGAGTGGAACTGGGAAATTGACCCGCTGGGCTTTCGCTATTCGCTGACAGAGATCCACCAACGTACGGGCCTGCCGGTATTCTCACTAGAAAACGGCATTGGCTGGCGCGAGAGCCTGCCCGCCGACGGCTCCGAGATTCAGGACGACTACCGCATTGACTACCACCGCGCCCACATTCGAGCCATGAAAGACGCCGTGGCGTTTGATGGCGTTGACGTGCTTGGATACCTGGGCTGGGGGCTGATTGATATCCCCAGCTCGAGCGGCGACACCGAAAAACGCTACGGCAACGTGTTTGTAGACTACGCCGGCGCGGGCGAGAAGCACCTGGCGCGATATCCCAAGAAGAGCTACGCGTGGATCAAGCGTGCGTTTGAGAGCAACGGTGAGGAGCTCTGAATAAGATGGGGATGCGAGGGCCCATCCCCATCTACCGGCCAATCATCGTTTTTTGAATGGCTTGTCGGTTGATGTTCAGATGATTTAGCACCGGTGCAGATAAGTTAAACGGGCTGGAGCCGCTTACGATGCGGGGGCTCCAGCCCAAGCCGCATCGAACGTCCGAGATGCCGCTGACACCGCACCCGCAACCGAATTTCATTCTCGCGACACCACCGGCCATGCAAGCTTGAGCGGAATTCACGTGCGCACAATCGCTTGACTTGAACGTTCGGGCAGATTTCACGTATATAAGCACCCTGACGAGGCGTTATAAACGTGAAATCTGCCCGAACTTGGATATGCGGGGCCCTAAACGGAACCAGGGCGCTCAAGACGAACGACGCCGGCACGGCGCGCATGGTGGCAAGGACAGGCTGGAGCGGCCGCTCGCCTACTCTTTTGTTGAGCGCCAACGGTAGTAGCCACCTTCTGAAACGCCAAGCGTTTTGCATGCAACGGAAACCGAAAAGTCCGGCACGCTTTCGCGCACGCGCTCGATGAGCTCAAACCGGCGGCCCTTGCGCACCACTGCGTTGCTGCGCGCATTGGCGAGCTTCACCAGTCCTTCAAGCGCGGCCACCTTACTGCGGAGCACACGGTTTTCCTGCCGCACGGCGCGATGATCCGCCGCTACATGCGAGGATTCCACCCCCGCGGGTGCGGAGTTTCCAGGATGACGCCAGCGCGCAATAGACCGCTCGATGCGCTTATAGCCAATGAGGGACGGATCGAGCCCTGCCTCGCGAAAAAATAGCTGCGGGCGACTCGCCGGCATAATACCGTTCCATGCACTGGTCGCGAAATGCGGGCGCGTAATAAATCGCACCGCCGCGACCGCCGGCAACGATTCCAAGCAGGCGCGTTCCTCAGGAGTAAATTAATGCGTTGTCACAAGCATTCCTGCTCTTACATTCGTTTATCTGCAGAAAGGCCCCATAGACGCTCGCAAGTGCGCCATCATGCAACTGCACCTGCCGGCACAGTAGCAACGTTCTCATACACAATGCAATTATTTTGGGACAATTGCGACGCACGGCTCCCCGTGTCCACACCGTCCCCAAGCCGTTGCGGCTCAATGGGAAATTATGAGTCCCCCCCCCCCGCAAGCATTTGCGAACGCGCGGCAATGATGTCCACGTTTGTGTCATATTGATCGCAAATGGCATGCTTGGCACTCCTTCCCCTGCATACATAGTAAGTCGCGCGCAGGAAACAGAAGCGCGAAACGACGATTTTTAGACAGCACCCATCGTTTCGCCGAGCGGCATCCGCCATCGAGCGGCGGCCGGGCACACGCCGTTCCCAGCCGACACGCACCCGAGCACCTTATCTACCTCTTACCCCGCGACGCGGGAAGCTCGCAATTGCAACATTTCCCGGCTTTGCCCGCTCGCCTATACTTAGCGCAGCATCAACAGAGGAGGAGACATGGCACGCATGCGCTCAACAGCACATCGCAACAACACCTCGCCATCGCAGCAAAGCAACACGCAGGCGCGGCGCGCCAAGAAAGCCGCTGCCGGACCATGCCCCATCATGCATGCATGCGGCGGGTGCGCGTGGCTCGGCATGCCCTACCGCAAGCAGCTGGTACGAAAGCAAGCGGCTATGGAAGAGTTCTTTGCTCCCCTCTTTGACCGCATGGGATGGGATTGCGGCGTTGACCCCGTACGCGGTATGGGCGCCATCGCGGGCGAGACCGGCAAAGCTCCCGCGCCGCGCGCGTTTCGCTATAAGGCTGCAACGCCCTTTGCTCCCGGCCCACACGGGTCGGTACGCTGCGGCTTTTATGCACGCGGCACCCACCGCATCGTGGCTGCAGCCGCATGCGCAGTCGAGGCGCACGGCGCACGCGACATCCTCAACGGCGCAGCACGGGTGGCCGAACGCCACGGCATCAGTGCCTACGACGAAGATGCCCGTCAGGGACTTTTGCGCTACGCCGTGTTGCGCATGGGCTGGCGCACCCGTGAGGCGCTGCTCACCATCGTTACCGCCCAGCGCAACATCCCCCACCTTGAAGAGGTCGCGCAGGAGCTCGCCCAGCTTGATCAACGCATTGTGGGCGTGGCGCAAAACATCAACGGACGACCCGGCAACGCCATGCTGGGCACCGAGACCCACACGCTCTGGGGCGCGGACCACATGCAGGACAAGCTGTTGAGCTGCACGTTTGAAATCTCGCCCACTGCGTTTTACCAGACTAATCCGCAGCAGACCGAGGTGCTCTACCAGCTTGCCATTGACGGCATGAACCTTACCACGGGCGATGTGCTGCTTGATGCCTACTGCGGAAGCGGCACCATTGGCCTGTGCGCGGCGCGCGCAGCAGCCGACGCAGGGAAAACGGTGCACCTGGTGGGCGTGGAGCGCAATGCGGCGGGCATTGCCGACGCGCAGCGCAACGCTGAGCGCAATGGCCTTGCAGACACCTCGACGTTTATTGCCGAGGATGCCACGGCGTACCTGCGCCGTGCCGCGAGCGAACACGAACATGTTGACGTGCTGGTGCTCGATCCGCCACGTGCAGGGTCAACTCTCGCCTTTTTGCAGGCGGCAGCCGCCTTGGGGCCTCGGCGTATCATATACATCAGCTGCAACCCCATCACCCAGGTACGTGACCTAGAAGTGCTTGGCGCGGCGGGCTATCGCCTTACCCGCCTTACGCCGGTCGACATGTTCCCGCACACCGAGCACACGGAAACCGTCGCGGTTCTCGAACGCTCCTAGCGCGCTTTGCGACCAAGAGGGGCGAGAAGCTCAAACGGATCACCAATAAATCGTCTCACCTAAACGGGTGCCCCATCCGCGCAGGTAGACCGCTTAGCTTAAAGTCAGATCGTCCGCCTCGATGGTATACATCCAGCTGATGTAGACGCTCGGATAGTGTCCGCACAAGATGCGCGTGGGATCGATATGCCGTGCGCACGCCTGGGCAACAGAGGCAATCCCTCCCGGGGTAACCAGCTCGTCGACCGAACCAACCTCGGCGCCAACCTCGCTCACCACCGACCGCACGGCCTGAGCCGCCTCGGGGTCATAGGGGTCCTCCCCGCCGGTAAGCTCGGTGTAGGCGCTGCTCATCGATGAAAACTGGGTATCGAACCCCTCCTCGCCCATCGAAGGCAAGTTCATGTCGACCCCGTAGCGTGCATACCCCCAAGACGCCAGAGGGAGCGCGGGCATAAGGTCCGCCGGGTTCGCGATATTGAAGATGTTGCCGTAGCGCGCGGCGTGGGCGTGGGCGCTCGTGGTACATCCGGGCGACGCGAAGGTGTACCCTGCAACCGCATCGCCCGCCGCCAGCTCGAGCCCATCCCGGGGCTGGGCGCCCTCTGCCAGCGCAGCAAGCTCGTCGTCCGCTTGGGCGGCAACGAGGTTCGCGATCGCCCCGCCGCGACTGTGCCCAACGAGCAACAGGGTCACCTGGTCTCCGCGCCTATGGCTTTCGCGCACCCAGGGAGCGACCGCCTGGCTCACCTCGCTCGCCGCCTCTACATACCCGGAGTGGTCGTACCGCGTTTCTTGATCCTCGGAAAGGGCCGCCTCGCCTTCGGGAGAAACGCCCTCGATTTTTAGGTTGCTCAGCCATTCCGATCCATAGCTGCCACGCACCGAGACAAGGATGACCGAGCGGGTGGACCCATCGGCTCCCGTTACGCGCTTGCGCGCCAGAGTGTAGGCGACGGTATCCTCTCGCTGCGTCACCAGATTGAGCATCTGGTCCATTACCTCGCTACGATACTCGTACGAGGCTGTGGAAACCTCGTCGAAGCCCAGCTCGGCCAGGGCATTCTCCATATATGGCGGCGTTTGATAGCTTTCTTGGTAATGAGAAGATTCGGAATACGCCAGAGCAGCGAGAACCGACGAGGCCCTTGCGAGGTCGTGGTTGTAGGTGCGCATGTCGCCGAAGAACCAGCTGTCATCCCAGACAACGGGCGACACCGTCTCGCGGCCGGGCGCGTCGATGCAGGTATAGGTGATGCTCTTGGTAAAGCGCCCCGTCGCGGGAAGCTCCTCGCCATAGGCAACCGCGGAGCTTTGCGGCGAACCCGCTCCCCCGGCGTTGCGGCGGTTCTGCTCGTAGCGACAGAGCATCATGAACACAAAGCTCAGAGCCATGATGGCGAGCACGAGCAGCACCACGAACGGTAGGCGGCTCAACCCCGCCCGTACCGCAGACACCATATGACACCGCCCGAGCGCCATGATCTACCCTTCGCGAGCAAGAAGATTCCGCAGGTCGCAGATGCCCGCATCGGCAAGTGCGGTAAGCATCGAGGCGCGATCGCGGTTCATGATGAGCTCCCTCGGGAAATGAATCTCCTCGAGCATGGCGCTCACCTGGGGATATTTGCCGATATCCGAGGCGATGTGAGCATCGCTGGAAACCGATATGCCCACGCCGAGCTCCGCGCAGCGCTCGGCTATGCGGCGGCAGGCATCGTGCGTGTCGCCCTTGTGATCGCCCTCGAGGCTGTGCTCGTTGACCTCGATGAGCTTATGGCGCTCCTTCGCAACGGTGAGCACCTCATCAACATCGAACGGCACGCCGGAACGCCCCGTATGCCCCAGTACCAGCACCTTCGGCTGCTCAAGCGCTCGAATGTACATGCCAGTCGTCTGTGCCCCGGAGACATCTTCGGTGAACCGCGTATCGTGAACGCTCGCCACGAGATAATCGAGATTGCTCGTTACACGCTCGAACAGGCTCTTGTCCTGCTTGTACGGCCTGCCGGTGATGCTTGCCGGACAGGCGATATCTTGCCCGAACAGCCCGCCCTCAAGCGAGACGATATCGACCTCCGCAGCGCGTAGGAGCATGACCCCGTCCCAAATGCGCGGCCACACGGTCTGATTCACGAAGTATTGGAAGTTGCGGATATGCTGCTCGGGAAAGAGCATGCAGCTGAAATGATCGGCAGACCCCAAGAGCTCGAGCCCTGCGGCGCGCGCCGCCGCGACGTTCTCCGCAATGGTCGAATATGCATGCCGAGAGAACATCGTATGGGTATGAATATCCGATTTGATCTCGTATGTCATGAGATGCTCCTTAAATGCGAACCATCTGCAACAAGCGCGATTCCGGCGCGCCGCAGCCGTTGAACACCGAGAAGCCCGGCGCAGGGCCGCGCGGCGGCAATGCGCTCAGCCGAAGACGAAGCCTACAGGCCGTAGTCTTCAGCAAGACGCTTCCATGCGGGAAGCGAACGCTCGATAACCTCGGGCGCCACGCAATACCCCACGCGCACCCATCCCTCAACGCCGAAGCTGTTGGAGGGCACCGGCAAGAGCTCGTAGGCCCGAGCGCGTTCGCAGAACGCCTCGGCATCGGGCTCAAGGGCACGGACCCACAGGTAGAAGGCACCGCCTGGCTCCACATAGGTATACCCCATCTGCGAGAGCGCCTGGGTGAGCAGGTCACGATTGCGAGCGTATGCCGCAACATCCGACGGAACGTCCACACAATCCATGACCACGCGCTGGAAGAGCGACGGCGCGCATACGAACCCGAGCGACCGGGCCGTTCCGGCAACGGCCGTCATGACCCGGCGCGCGCCCTCGCTCACCTGCGGCACGAGCACCCAGCCCACGCGCTCTCCAGGAAGCGAGAGCGATTTGCTGTACGAATAGCACACAACCGTGTGCTCGTAGAGCGACGGCACCCAGGGAACCTCGGCGCCATAGGTGATCTCGCGGTAGGGCTCGTCTGAAATGAGTACGATGGGCTGAGGATGGCCCAGGCGTGCCTCGCGCTCCGCGTTCGCGCGCTCGAGGACATCCGCGAGTTTCTCCAGGTTCTCCCTGGTATAGACCGCGCCCGTTGGGTTATTGGGTGAGTCGATGATAACCGCCGCGGTACGGTCGGTGATGGCGGCGGCGACCGCCTCGGGGTCGACCTGGAACGTTTCCTGATCGGCTAAGACCTCGATGCAGACGGCACCAGCCGTTTCGATCCACACGCGGTATTCCGGGAAATACGGCGCGATGACGATAACCTCATCGCCGGGGCACGTGACCGCTCCAAGCGTGCAGGACACCGAGGCGGCGGCGCCGACCGTCATGAACACATCGGCCATGGTGTAGTTCGTCCCAAAACGACGGTTGAGCGATTCCGCCACGGCGGTGCGAACCTCGGGTGCGCCCGGCGCGGGCGTGTACCCGTGCACCTGCTCGGGCGAGAGCTTGAGCGAACGCTCGATGCTCTGCCTCACCTCGTCGGGGGCGGGCACGCTGGGGTTACCCAGGCTGAAATCGAACACATTCTCAGCGCCAATCTGTGCCTTGCGCTCGTTGGCGTACGTGAAAATCTCGCGAATCACCGAGCTCTCGGCACCGCGAGCATACATCGTATCGTTAATCATGATTGCTCCTCATATCGGCGCAGCCATGCCGCGCACCGTCTTGTGGTCCATGATACGGCAAGATGCACGGCCCTCGGAGCCAGAACGCTCCAGAGCGCGGTGCCGATCAATGCGAGCAGCCAAATGCTGCTGGCAGATGGCGCCGGTAGATGGTGCGGGGCAGCTTCGTGCAACAGCCATGGAGCGTTGCACACGGCAAAGACGCGGCGGGCGCAGACGCTCCATGCAATCGTTACGCACAAACGCTCGGCGCAGCGCTCCTTGCAATCGCCCAGCGGAACCGTTCGCGCAAACGCTCAGCGCATTCGCTCGACATATTCGCTCAACACCGTGCTCCGTGCAAACGCTCGGCATATTCGCTCACCAACTCGATGGAATAGCCGCGCCGGCCCGCACGGTGAAAGCGTTTTCGCAACGAATGCCGGGTTTCTGGCTAACTTTGTCGATTTCTGGCGATGAGCTTCGACTGTTCTGCGTCTAGGCGACCTCGTTGGTCATATCCGCGCTCCGTTACTCACTCTTTTCGCATGTTTTTATAGCTAAATGTAGGACCCAGCGCCCCTCCGCCAGAAAGCCCAGGCGCCTGAGCGCAATAAATCGACAAAGTTAGCCAGAAATCAATCTCTTTACGAAAAACGCCCGCACTCGGAGTCGAGCGCGGGCGTCTTATGCCATTCAATCTACCGTCAAATCCGTCTTGATCGGGCGGAAATCGCTTAGTCTTGATCCCCCTCCGAGTGGGAATCGGCAGCGACGGCCTCTGCGGCGAAGCGAGCGGCGTCTTCCGCAAGCTCCTCATCGCTCATGCGCGGCTTGCGGCGATCGCCGGGCTTGGAGTCATCCTTACCGCCAGCCTGCTCCTTGGCCAGGAATTCATACCAGGTGTTATCAAGCAGCGCCTCAACGGCGTCGCCCTCAACGGTCTCGCGCTCCAGGAGCACGTTGGCCATGAGCTTGAGCTGGTCGGAGCGCTCGCGCAGAATCTTCTCCGCACGCTCGTGCGCCTCACGCATGATGCGCTGCACCTCGGTATCGATACGGCGCGCGGTCTCCTCAGAGTAATCCTGGTGGTCGGCGTAATCGCGCCCCAGGAAGACCTGATGCTGCGCTTCGCCAAAGACCTGCGTTCCGAGCGCCTCGCTCATACCCAAGCGCGTGACCATCTCGCGTGCCATCTTGGTTGCGCGCTCGAGGTCGTTCGACGCACCGGAGGTGATGTCGTCGCACATGAGCTCTTCGGCCACACGACCGCCCAGGAACACCGCGAGCTCGTCAAGCATCTCGTTCTTGGTCTTGAGGAAATGGTCCTCAGTGGGTAGCTGCATGGTGTAGCCAAGTGCCTGGCCACGCGGGATGATCGTAATCTTGTGGACCGGGTCGGAGTGCTCGAGCACGTGCCCCACAAGGGCATGGCCGCTCTCGTGGAACGCGATGGTCGTGCGCTCGGTCTCGGTCATGACCCGGGCCTTGCGCTCGGGACCAGCGATCACGCGCTCCATAGACTCCTCGACCTCGTCCATGCTGATGCGCCCGCGGTGGCGGCGGGCGGTAAGCAGCGCGGCCTCGTTCATGAGGTTCGCAAGGTCGGCGCCGGTGAATCCCACGGTGAGCTGGGCGAGCTTATCGAAGCGCACGTCGTCTGCAAGCGGCTTGTTGGCGGAGTGCACCCGAAGAATCTGCTCGCGGCCCTTCACGTCCGGGCGGTCCACGGTAATCTGCCGATCGAAGCGGCCGGGGCGCAGCAACGCCGGGTCAAGAATATCCGGGCGGTTGGTCGCAGCGATGAGGATCACGCTCTCGTTCTCCTCGAAGCCGTCCATCTCCACGAGCAGCTGGTTCAACGTTTGCTCGCGCTCGTCATGCCCGCCGCCCAGGCCTGCTCCGCGCTGGCGTCCAACGGCATCGATCTCGTCAATGAAGATGATGCTCGGAGCCTGTTCCTTCGCCTTGGAGAAGAGGTCGCGCACGCGGCTTGCGCCCACGCCAACGAACATCTCAACGAAATCGGAACCGCTGATGCTGAAGAACGGTACCCCGGCCTCGCCGGCAACGGCCTTGGCCAGCAACGTCTTGCCCGTACCCGGGGGGCCCACGAGCAGGACGCCGCGCGGGATCTTCGCGCCAAGCTTACGGTAGCGCTCGGGATCTGCCAGGAAGTCGCGGACCTCCTCGAGCTCCTCGACCGCCTCGTCGATACCCGCCACATCGGCGAACTTGACCTTGGGGCGAGTAGCCTCGTTCATCTTGGCGTTCGTCTTGCCAAACTGCATGGTCTTGCTGTTGGCGCCCATCATCTGGCGCATGAAGTACAGCATGATGAGCACCAAGATCACCGTTGGGACCACGCTGATGAGAAAGTCCATGATCGCGTTGGGATCGTTGGTGTTGACGATGTAGACGGTGCTCGGGCGGCCGGCCATGAGGTCGGCAAGCGCATCGGAGCCCACGTAGGTAGAGGTAAAGTGCTTAAGCGCCGCGTTCTTGCCAATGTCCTCAGAACGCGTCCAGTACTCACCGGCCAGGCTGCCATCGGCCACGGTGTAGGTCACGTTGGCAACGCGCCCCTCTTCGACCGCGGTCACGAACTCGCTCGTAGCGAGCTCGTCGGTGGGGCTCTGCGCACCAAAGCCACCGTTCATGCTGAAGATGACATAGGCGAGAAGACCGCACACAAGCAGGATATAGAGCCACGACACGCGGGACGGCCCGCGCCTACCGGGACCGCCACCGGGACGGCCCGATCCGTCGCCCGACCCACCAGAACGCCCGAGCCCCAGCTGGAACGGATCGTCAAACGACGAGCCGGGCGAATCCGGCGCTTCGGGGCGGGGCGCGTCATCCTGCTGATCGCGATTGCCTGAGCCACCGCCATCAGCAGCGAGAGCGAGCCCGCAGGCTCGCTCATCCTCAATCGTTGCGCTTAGAACACGACGGGTCATATTACGAATAAACCTCCGGCTTGAGAATCCCCACATAGGGGAGGTTGCGATAGCGCTCGGCAAAATCGAGGCCGTACCCCACCACGAACGCATCCGGGCAATGGGTGCCCACGTACTTGGGGTTGATTGCAGCCTGCTTGCCCTCCACGTCCTTCCACAGGAAGGTTGCCACCTCGATGGACGCGGGGTTACGGCTGCTCAGGTTCTTCATGAGGTACTTGAGCGTGAGGCCGGAGTCCAGGATGTCCTCCACGATGAGCACGTCACGCCCCTTGATATCCATGTCCAGGTCTTTAACGATGCGCACCACGCCCGAGCTCTTGGCTTTATCGCCATAGCTTGAGACGGCCATGAAGTCGATGGCGAGCGGTACGTCGATAGAGCGCATAAGGTCGCCCATGAAGACGACGGCGCCACGCAGGACGGCGATAAGCACCAGGTCTTTACCCTGGTAGTCGTGGGAGATCTCTGCGCCCATGCGCTTGACCATAGCCGCGATATCCTCTTCCGTGAACAGCACCTGCTCGATATCCGGATGCATAGCGCCCTGCTCGATCATATAAAAACCTCCTGCACATGTTGCCGTGATACGCAGCTTACCCAACACCCAGTTTTCATAACGCGAGATCCTGGGGGTGAATGACCAATTTTACCAGCACTTTACTGGCGGCCGTGCACTTAAAGCGGTCATCGAGGCGAATTCCGCCAACCCACACAACGGAACCCCCCGGAGCCGTGCGCACGACCGGCACGAGCGGGCGCTCCGCCACGGGAACCTGTTCCTCACCCAAAAGGTCAGACAGCTTCTTGCTGCGGCCATGCATGCCCAGCGGGCAGAGAAGATCACCGGGTGCGGGGGCATCGACCCAGAGGCGCGCGCCGAGGGACTCCGCCGGAAGGGAGCTTCCCGATTCCTTGAGTCGCACCAGGTCGCGCTCAGCGTAGCCCAGCGCCGCCGCATCAACATAGGCCACGGAACCACCAGCTGGCGAGGAGGCCGCCGCCTCGCGCGCGAGGGCGACGGCGTCGGTTCCGGCAGGGATGCGTTCGAGCGACGCCTCGAGCACCGCGCCGTTCGCGAGGGGCATCCGGCCGGGCACCGCGATCCAGCCCGCCACTAGATGCTCGCGGGCAGATGCCGTGCGCAGGGCGAGCGTGCCGAACTCGATGCGCGCGTCGATATTGCCCGGCAGCGTGAGGGACCCCTCGCCCGCCGCGACGCAGCGAAGGATACTCTCAACATGGCGCATCTCGAGCCGTGCCTCAGCATCGAGCTGTTTTACCGCAAGACGAACCATGCGGCGAGCTATGGCAACCTCTGCCGCGGCCACGCGCGCGGCATCCAGCACCACAAGGCCTTCCTGCTGGCGGCGCGTGCACGAGCGAAGGGCCGTAGCGGCGAGATGCGCCATGAAGGCATCTTCGTCGCCCAAGATGTCGCACGCCGCCCCCACGTTCCGCGCAAGGCTCTCGTTGCGTTCGCGCGCCACGGGAATCACGCGGTGGCGTACAAAATTGCGCAGATACGATGTGTCTTGGTTGCTCTCGTCTTCCCGCCAAGCGATGCCCGCCACTTCAAGATACCGGCAAAGCTCCTCATGTGTGAGGTCGATGAGCGGGCGCACGATGATGTTCCTGCGGCGCGGAATGCTCGAGAGCCCCGCGGGGCCCGCGCCCTTGATGGCGTTCATGAAGAACGTCTCGGCTCGATCGCTCGCCGTGTGCGCGGTCACGACGCGCGCCGCGGTGCGAGGGCACCCCGCCTCTTGGCAGAGCTCGCGGACGTACCTCCGAGCGGCCGCATAGCGCACCTCACGTGCGGCGGCTTCGAGATTTTGACCGTTGAGCTCGGTGAACGATGCGTGTTCCACACAGAGGGGAACCCCATAGCGCTCGCAGAGGCCGCGAACATGCTCCTCGTCTGCGTCGGACGCCTCCCCACGGAGATGATGGTTTACATGAAGCACGTGGATGCGCTCTCGAGCTATGCGCGCAGGGCCTCGACCGTCCATGATGTCGAGCTTCGATGTGCACGCCATGACCAGAAGCGCCGTTGAATCCGCGCCGCCCGACACCATGAGCACGACGGGTGCCGAGGGGTCGAGCGCGCGGCCGGACGCGGCGCCCGCGCGATGTGAGACGAAACGCTGTGATACCGTGGGCATAGAGAATGGCTCCGATCGATACGCTGCAGAGAAATAGTCGCTCAAACCTGATACCCTAGACCGGGTTACAGACTCTCGCGTGGTTCACGAACACCCGGTGTCTACGAACCACATAGCTCACAAACACCCAGCTCCTACGAACCACAAGCCCTGTTTTCAGGGTACCACCTGAGGTTATTGGACGACAGCATGACACACGCCTTGCGCTTACATATTCTCGGCAGCGGCTCCAAAGGCAACTGCGAGCTCATCGAGGGACCCGAGGGGATCATCATGGTCGACAACGGGTTTTCGCGGCGTGAGGTCCTGCGGCGCATGGCAGAACTTGAACTCGAAGCATCCCGCGTGGTTGCCCTCATCGTCACGCACGAGCATTCCGATCACGTGAAGGGCCTTCCCGTTTGGTGCAAGAGCTTCCCGGGCGCGTTGTTCGCAAGCTCAGGCACCCCGCAAGCGCGCGCAACGCTCGAAGGGCTTCCGTTTACGCTGTTCGAGCCGGGAGCATGCCTCGATATAGCGGGGATCGAGGTGCAGACGTTTTCTACCTCGCATGATGTGGTCAATCCCATCGGTCTGCGCTTTTCGTGCCGCAACGATTCCATTGGCATCATGACCGATACCGGCACGGCGACCGAGGCGGCGCTGCGGGCGCTCGGAGACGTGCGGATTTTGGCACTTGAGAGCAACCATGACGTCCCCATGTTGAGAACTGGCTCCTACCCACGGTACCTGCAGGACCGCATCATCTCTGAACGCGGCCACCTCTCAAACGCTCAGGCAGCCGAAGCTGCCCACTCACTTATTGGGCCACACACCGAGCAGCTTGTTGCCATGCACATATCGCAGGAGAACAACCGACCGAGTCTCGCGGTGCGCGCGTTTGCTGAAGCACTCGGCGCGGAACTCGACAACGAGCTCGGATCATCCGCGACGTTGCGGCGGCCAGACCCGTTGCCCAACCTGCATATCCGCGCCGCCGGCCAGAACCGACCGGTCAGCATTTGATAACTCTCGCCAGACGGAAGCTTGCTGCTCGTTGCCGCGTTCTCGGGCGGGATCCGGACGCTGGAGCCGTTACAGCCGCGTTCTCGGGCTGAATCGGGACACCGCATTCGTTTTCGGGCAGCTTTCGTACGCTCCAGCAGTCCAAAACGGCGAAAAGTCGCCCGAAGACGCAGCGAGCGTCCAAAACCTGCCCGAAACACCCAGCGCATCCGGATGTCGCCCGAAAACACCCGTCACCTATATAACTGTCTTTCACCAGACAATGCCTGTCGCCCGACAACGCTTGTCGTCTGTATAAAAAATCCCTGGTGGGAAGCCGTACTGAACAGCTCCCCACCAGGGACCCTCAAAACCTACATCTCGACAACATGCGCAAGGGGCCGCTCATTTTCCAAGCCGTTCTCCACTGCCGCACAGCGACGAGAACAGCATCAAGAAGCGAGCGGCCCCGCCAGAAGCGTTAGTCGATCGCGACCTTCGTGACGTTCTTCTTCTCAACGATCTTCGGAACTGTCACCGTCAGCACGCCGTCGGCGTACCGAGCGGACAGACCTTCATTCGAGGCGTCCTTAAGGTAGATGCCACGCGTGGCGCTGAAGGACGTGAACTCCTTCTGCAGGAAGTTCTTACCCTTGTCCTCTTCCTTCTCCTCAACCTTGACGGAAATGGAGAGGCGGCCCTCATTGAGCTCGACGTCGATATCATCCTTGTTCACACCGGCCAGGTATGCCTTGACCTCGTAGCCCTCGCCCTTATCCTCGACATCCATCGGGAAGGCGCGGGTGGAGGAAGACGGGGCGAAATCCATCATGTCATCGAGCGCGTCGAAGAGCGACGTGGGACGAATACCGAACACCGAACGATACGGAACCATGCTTGCCATAATCAATCACTCCTTTGTGATTGCCCGGATATCTTTGCTCCGGGTCTTCTTTGGACACTCTTGTTATTCCCGAGCTTCCTGGTCCTAAACAGGCGTAATCAGATTTTTTAAGCGTCACAGTATCATCAAATCTTAGTGTATATGACTTAGATTTGTCGCTAGGATAGTGCCTTGGCGGAGCGCCCACCTCGACATCGCGGCGAAACAGTTCACCAGATTTTGCACCTCGCGTGAAACACCGCCCATTTTTAGTCTCATTTCAGTTCTTAGCTGAGAGAACTTATAGAATAGGGCCATCACCGCACAGCCACGCGAGGGACAACATGGACGAGAACAACCGCACCCAATCGGCGCCATCCTCAGATCAGCACCACGAGAAGCGCGCCCGCGTCCCTTACCAGCGAACAGTTCCCCACATCACCCAAGACCCCATCACCGACGATGGCATAACCTACCAAAGGCGCGCCCAGCGCGAGGCGTACCGGCGATCGGGCTCCTACCCCGCTGGGGGAGCGAGGCTGGACGAGGCGGTTGGCCAAAGGGGGCAAGGTTATCGCAGCCAAGGTACCCAGGCGCCGGCTGGTTTTGCCGGAGAGGCGCGCCAGCAGAACTTCACGTCTGCCCCAGGCCGCAAGCATATGGGAGTTGCAACGTCCGACCCGCAGTACCTGCAACCAACCGGCCTCCAGAACGGCGCGCCCCAAGGTCCGGCCCATCCACGCCACAAGATGCCCGGCGACGGGGAGCCGCAAGTGCTCCATTCAGACCGCTACCTCTCGGCTCCATCGGGTCGCAAGACCATTTTCACGGCGCGGCAAGACCGTGCCCGCAGGCGCACGCGCGCGGTGCTGGTCGTCGCGCTCATCGTGGTCGTTGCCATTCTCGTGTGGCTTATCTTCTTCCGCTAGAAAGACGCTGGATTTGTCTTCGAGGGCTACCGGGATTGCAACTTTTGGGCACTTCGGGGCAGAGGGTCCGAGTAGCCACGCTGCTGCCGGGAGGGTGCCGGCCCTCTGAGCTGGGCTTTTCCCCATGCCTTGCTCGCCTGTACCCGCCCGCTGCGCGAGGAAGCGCCCAAAAGTTGAAACCTTGACGGGACGGATTGATTCGGTGCCCCATAATCAGTGTTTTCCTAGAGCCATGGAGCGCACCAAGAGCGGGAGCAGGCCCGCAAAGACGAACGGCAGCTTACCGCGTGCAACGCCACCTCGCCACACGCAACGCTACCTGAAGGAATCCGCCCCAAGCGTGCACAAAACAGGGCACCCCGCCAAATAAGGCGAGGTGCCCTTATCACGCTGTTGCGCCGCATTCGAACCAACGTGCCGTTACATTCGAAGCGGATGCGCCGTGCCTACGAAAGCAGCTCGCGGCCCGATTCCTCGATCGCGGCGATAAGCGCGTCGGCCGCATGGGCGTCCGCGCCCTTGGCAAAGATGTAGAGCTTGATCTTCGGCTCGGTGCCGCTCGGGCGCACGATGGCCTTGTTGCCGCCCTCAAGATCGAACTCGATAACGTTCGCCTTGGGGAGGCCGTTCACACCATCCTTGTAATCGAGCACGGCCTCGACCTTGCTGTCAGCAATCTCGGCGGGAGCCTCGGCACGGAGCTCGGCCATGATGCCGGCCATCTTGGCAGCGCCATCCGCACCCGGGTAAGAGAGCGAAACGGTCTTGTTGTGGTAATAGCCATACTTCTCGTAGAGATCATGCATGGCCTCGACGAGGTTCTTCCCCTGCAGCTTGTAGTACTGCGCCATCTGGCAGATGAGCATGGAGGCGTTCACGGCGTCCTTGTCGCGCACATGGTCGCCCGAGAGGTAGCCGTAGCTCTCCTCGAAGCCGAAGATGAAGCGGTCGACCTCGCCCGCATCCGAAAGACTCGTGATGATGTCGCCGATGTACTTGAAGCCCGTGAGGCAGCGGCGCAGCTCGAAGCCGTACTCATCGGCAAGGGCGTCGACCATGGCGGAAGACACGATCGTAGTCACCGCAACCTTGCGGGAAAGGTCCTCGCCGCGCGCGGCGCGCATCTTGCAGATGTAATCGAGCAGGAGCACGCCCATCTCGTTTCCAGTGAGCAGCGTGTAGTCGTCGCCGTCTTGGCACGCTACGCCCACGCGGTCGGCATCCGGGTCGGTTGCGAGCAGCAGGTCGGGGTGGACCTCCTGGCACAGGTCGATGCCCTTCTGCATGGCCTGGCGAATCTCGGGGTTGGGATACGGGCAGGTGGGGAAATCGCCATCCGGGTCCTTCTGCTCCGGCACCACGGTGATATCGGTGATGCCCACCTTGTTGAGCACCGTCGTAACGGGAATAAGGCCCGTGCCGTTAAGCGGGGTGTACACGAGCTTGAGCGGTGCGGAGGCCGACTCTTCCTCGGTAAGGTTGCAAACGGACTTATCGACCACCGCGTCGTAGTAGCGCTCGAGGCAATCGTCGCCGATCCACTCGATCTTGCCTGCAGCCACGGCCTCATCAAAGTCCATGGACTTGATGCCGTTCCACATGTCCACACCAGCGATGGCAGCAGAGATGGCATCGGCGACCTCGGATGCAATCTGGCATCCATCGGGGCCGTAGGCCTTGTAGCCGTTGTACTGGGCGGGGTTGTGACTTGCCGTCACGCACACGCCGCCAGAGCACGCAAGGTCGCGCACAGCCCAAGAGAGCGTGGGCACCGGCGAAATCTTGGGATAGAGCTTGGCGGTTACTCCATTGGCAGCAAAGATGGCGGCCGCGGTCTTAACGAAGAGCTCGCCGTTGTTGCGGCTGTCGCGCGCGATGGCAACCGTGGGGTTCTCGAAATTCTTGACGAGATACTCCGCAAAGCCCTGGGTTGCACGACCGACCGTATAGATGTTCATGCGGTTCGTGCCGGCGCCAAGCGTGCCGCGCAGGCCTGCCGTGCCGAACTCGAGGTCCTGGAAGAACGCGTCGGTGATAGAGTTTTCGTCCCCCGCTTCCTTCATTGCCTTGAGCTCGGTGAGTAGCTCGTCATCCGTGACATTGGCGATCCACTCATCGAGGAGTACATGTACATCTGCCATAGGTAGCCTTCCTTTCGAAGCAACTCCCCTTCCACCCGTTTTCGGCAGCAGGAAGGGTGCGCCGGAGCGCATATATAGGAGAATCATACGGCAAGTTGCGAAGGGCGAACTCGATCTGTCGGTAAGCGTTCGGTTATAACGGGGGACGGTGAAGG